>JARJMV020000253.1 GCA_029335935.2 bacterium | reverse complement strand
TGTGTATCTGAGACAGTCAATCCCTGGCTCAATTGCTGTCCCGTTTTGGCTCTGTCTCACCACCTCACTGTGTCTGGGACTTCGGCCCAACCACTGGCGCTATCTCTACCCCTGCGGCGCAGTCTCGTGGGCGGTTCCGCCGACGCTCGGGGGTTGGCTGCGTCGCCAGGGCTGTCGGGGGGTACGCCGACGCTACGCGGTTTGGTGCGTCGCCAGTGCTGTCGGCGAGGACGCCGAGAATGGCGTCGCATCCAGCGCAGGTTGAACCAAGCCTCACGAGGGATGTCCGTGCTACTTAGCGTGGCGGCATGGGGCGACCTGCAGGTGGGCGCGGCGCGCCTTGCGATGGTGCAGCCTGCTCAGGATTGAATGGCTGCACAATCGTATTCGTGATTTTTGCCTTCGCTTGCAACTGTTGCACATATTCGCCGATTTGGATGCGCACGGCTTGCTCGCGCAGCTCCTGCTGCTCTTCAGGCGACGCCTGCGAACCTGTGCGCTCCTTGCGAATAATCATATAGCCGCCCATGCTGCGGAACGGCTCAGAAACTTGCCCAGGCTGAAGCTCGTCCAGTTTCGCACGCAGGTCAGGTACGACGAAGTTTCTATTCTGCCAGTTCATCTTGCCGCCGCGGTCTTTACTGAACGGGTCTTCAGAGTATTCTTTGGCGGCTTCGGCGAAGTCCAGCCCTTGCTGGATTTTTTCGTAGGCCTCGCGCGCTTTGGCTTCGGCGGCGGGGGCATTCTCATCCTGCTGTTCGGGCGTGTTCCCCTGAATGCGTATCACGATTTGGCTGTATTCCACGAAATCATCCAGATTCACCTGTCGCTCGACGAGCTTCTCCACCAGCATTTGCGTGCGGATACGGGCGAACAGGCGACTTGGGGGGAACTGGTTGCGCTTCAAGAAATCGTCGAGGCTCATGCCGGGCGGAACCTGTGACTCGGCGTTTTGGAGCTGCTGCTTGTAGCGGGCTTCCACCTCAGAGTCGGGCACGGATACGCCCTGCGCGCGCGCCTCTTGCTCAACCACGCGCTCCAAAACGAGTTCCTCGATGGCAGTAGCAGCGAACCAGTTGTAGCTCGCTTGAATCAGCTCGCTGGCGAGGATAGGTTCGCCGTTCACAGTCGCCACGACGGTATTGCCTGCGGGGAGCGGCTCAGGACGATATTGTGGCGGCAGCTGAGGCGCGCCTGTGCGCTGTTGCTGTTGGCGTTGCTGTTGTTGTTGGCGTTGCTGTTGCTGTTGTTGGCGTTGCTGTTGCTGTTTTTGTTGCGTTTGCTTCTGATTCTGTGATTGCTGCGGCAGCGCGCCCACAAGCGGGTTTACCGCCAGCGTGATGCTCAAGATGCTCAGTATTCTGTATCGATAGTTCATTCGTTGCCTCCTGTACGCAAGGATAGATTCGGCATCGGTGCAGAAGTTTCCTGCAAGATTGCGCCGACCAGTCCCCAGTAGAGTAGCACACTCAGCGCGACGACTCCCATGGGTTGTGTGCTGAGCAGTGCGGTGGTCACCGTGCCGATGAGCCACGCGCGTTGCAGGGCGGGCGGCAGCGGGCGCACCGTGCGCGTGCGCAGCGTCCCCACGAGGCATAGGATAACAATCGCCAGATGCCAGCCCTCGTGCGGGCTAAGGCCATCCCACGCGAGGGTGGGGCTGCCGCTGCGCCAGAGGGCGAGGGCGCACAGCCCCCACACCACCGCACTCTGTCCCATAAGGTCGTAGCCTTTGGCGACGCGCACGACGCGCATGGGCAGATTCTGCAGCGCGAGTCGCACACGCCGCCGTTCGGTTAGTTCGCGCTGGATGACCAGCAAGCTCAGTGTGATTGCCGTGAGCGTTGCGCCCCAGCCGAGCGCGGGCGACAGCCCTGCCCAGCCGAGCCAGAGCGCGAGCGCACCCATCAGGTAGGCGACGCCGAGCGGGTTGCCCTCGATGGCGAGCCAAGCGCGACAAACAATCAAGCCCCACAGGATTGCCAGCGCGCCGTAGAGGTCGCCTATGCCCCGCGCGTCGGTGCCATGTCCCAACGCGCCCTCGCATGCCCACGCGCCGCCGCTGAGCGAATCCAGAAAGAGCGCAAGTAGCCCCAGCCCCGCCACCACGCCGCGCCCTCCATCTGCGCTGTCCAGCGCGTGCATTAGACGCAGCAGACCAGCGCTTGAGCCCAGTAAGATCATCGCTTGTAGCCAGGGTGGGCTGTGTGGCGCGAGCGCAGGTGCGAAACTGCCCACGCTGAGCGCGAGGATGGCCCCTCCCCAATCACCCAGCCACGCGCGGCGACGCGGTGCATGACGCCCCACCGCGCGCCTCCGCCACGCACGAACGACGCCCCACACGCTTAGCAAGAGCCAAAGCGTCCACGCGAACGTTTCCACACGCAGGTAGTGTACCGAACTACTGCACGCCGGGCGCGCATGGGGCAAGCGGTATGAGGCGCTCGGCGACCTCGCGCAGGGCGGGCAGCGTGCGTTCGGGGTGTAGGGTGAGGCAGAGAATCGCGCCGCCTGCGCCGCCCGCGCCTGCCAATTTCGCGCCTAACGCGCCGTTCTCCAGCGCGACCTGAACGAGATGGTCGAGTGCGTCGCCACTGCCCCCCAACTCCTTGATGATGGCGTAGTTCTCGTTCATCAGATAGGCGAGTTGCTGCCAGTGCTGGTGAAGCAGCGCCGTTTTCGCCTCGCGTGCGAGCCTGCCGATGCGCGCCATCCCTTCCACCACCGCTGCCTCGCCCGACTCCCAGCGCGCCCGCAGGTTCGCATGCACCGTCCCTGAGAAGCGTGTGCCGCCTGTGGTCGCCAACCACAGCGGCAACGCCACACCCGATAGGTAGCCCTGCAGCGATTCCACACTCGCCCACGGCTCGGTCGGGTCTTTGCCCAGCAGCTCCTTGTCGCGGAAGTCCAGCGCGTGCAGTCCGCCCAGCGTCGCCATGTAGAAATCTTGATAGCCGCACGCGACTTGGAGTTGGTGGGCTTCGATACGACGGGTCTGCTCGGCGAGTTCGTGGGGGGTGCGCCACGGTTCGTTGCGGTAGCGGCGGAGGCACGCCACGATCGCGGTCAGCAACGCCGACGAACCCGCTAAACCTGACTGCGCAGGGATATCGGTCTCGATGCGTAAAGTGAACGGCGCGGCGTCGATTTCGAAGCCCATCCCCAGCAGCGCGACGCGACACACATCGAACTCATCGGACTGCAGGTTCAGGCTGTCGGGCGTTATCAGTTGCGTGCGCGATTGGAAAGTCAGCTGCGCGGACGGCTCCAGCGTGCATCGGGCGCGCAGCGGTATCGCGCAGGCGATGACCGTACCCCCATACATATCGCTGGGGTTGCCGATTAGCCCCGCACGCCCAGGCGACGAGTAGCGTATGGACGGCATAAAGAGTGGGTTCGTGCCAGACGGAGCTTCTCCTGCCAATCACCGCGCCCTACTTGCCGCCCTGTAGCGATTCAAAGTAGCGTTTCACGCGCTTGCGCTCGGCAGGGGGCACTTGCTGCTGGCTCAGCGCTTGCTCCGCTTTCTTTCGGTAGGGGGGCAGCGCGCGTGTGAGGGGTACGGAGCTGCCGCCGAGCGTGGGCGGGGCTTTATATTCCAGGTAGTCGCTGGCTCCAGGATTGAGCGGCGGCTGACCGCTAACCGCCTGATCCTTCAGCGGAATCTTGAGTTCGGGCTGCTTCTCGCCCTGATTGAAGTTCTCCGGCTGCCCGAAGTAGTCGCCCTTATCCCACGCGCCGCCGCGGCCCATACCTGCGCCTGCGCTCACGCTGGCGCCGCTGCCTTGCCCCAAGCCGAACCCGTTGCCCATGCCCAGCCCCATACACGCGCCTTGACACTGACTCAACTGCTGCATCTGCTTGATCTGCTCCAGCATCTGCTGGGCGAGCTGGCGGATTTGTTCGTCCGATTGATACTTCTGGGCGAGCTCTTCCAGCCGCTTTTCCAGCTCTTGCAGGCGTTGCTCAATCTCTTGTTGGGTCAGTTGGCGTTGCTGGGGGTCTTGCTGTTGACGCTGCTGCTGCATCTGCTGAGCGAGTTGGCGCAGGTGCTCCATCGCCTCTTGGAAGGCAGGGTCGTTGCGCAGCGCCTCTTGGAGCTTGCGCAGGAACTCGCGCGCCTCTTGCGAGAGTTGCAACGCGCGCATCTGCTGTTGCAACGATTCGAGCTGTCGTTGGAGCTGCTCTCGTTGCTCTGGGCTGAGCGGGTTGCCCTGTGCGTCTTTACCCGATTGCAGTTGCCGCTGGAGCGCCTCGATTTGGCGTTGCAGGTCGCTCATTTGGCGTTGGGCGTCGGCGGCGTTGGCGGCGCGCATCGCCTGCATCGTGGCTTGTAGGCTTTGAAGTCGCTGTTGGAGCATCGCGCGCTGCTCTGGGCTGAGCGGGTTGCCTTGCGCGTCGTTGCCCCGTTGCAGCTGCTGTTGCAGGCTCTGTATCTCGGTTTGCATCTGCTGCGCCATCTGCTGCAGTTCGGGGCTAATCTGGGTGGGGTCTTGCTGTTCGGCGAGGCGTTGTAGCTGTTCGCGGGCGGTCTGAGCTTGCTGGTTCAGCTGTTCGAGTTGGCGTTGCTGCTGCTGTTCGAGTTGGCGGGCTTGCTCGACGAGTTCGTTGTAGCGCAGCAGCGCTTCTCGCTTGCTCATCTTCGCCTCGCGGGCGCGCTTGTTGTAGAGTTCCACATGCTGGGCGATGCGTTTGGTCAGCGCGTCGGCGTCGGGCTTTTTCGCCTCTTCCAGAATCGGCTTCGCGACCTCCTGCACCTCTTGGGCGGTTTGCTGGATTGCTTTCTGCTCCTCGCGGCGTTCGGGCAGTGCCATCGTGAGCAGTTGTGGCAGGAACTGAACGAACAGCATCAGCGCGACCGCGCCCACAAAGAGCTTTTGCCACTTGCCAAACTGCAGGCGCAAGATTTGTTGAGGCTGGGCGCGCAGCAACGCCTGCTGGGCATCCTCAATCAGAGGCGCGTCAAACAGGTGTGCGCCGTCGGTATGCTCCAGCGCGGTCTGCAGGCGATCTTTGAGACCCCCACGGCGGTCAATCAGCTGCGCCATCGCTGCATCCGAGACGCGAATCAGCAGTCCGTAGAGTGCGCCCATCAGCACGCCGAGCGCAACGCACGCGCCCAGCTGCCCAAAGTAGACGACCGCTACCCCCCGCCAGTCCAGCACGCTGAGAATCGTAGCGACCAGCGCGCCTGCCACGCCCGCCATCGCGCCATAACGCCACATCAGCAGCATGCGCACGCGCTTGCGATACGGACGCAGGCGGTCCGACCAGTTCCAAGCGTTCAACGCCATCGTGTCGCCCCCTATATGACAAGTATACCTCTTTTTATCGGGTATCCTATAGCCCTGTGAGGCAAACGATGCGAGAATTCAGAGTTATAGCGGGCGCGCTGACGCTTGGTGGGCTGATATGGCTGCTCGCGGGTTGCAGCAACCCGTCTCAAGAGACCGCCGCTTCGCCCCCACCTGATAGCGGCACGGCACTCCAGCCGCTCGAATCGCCCCTGCCTGCTCCACAAGCCGAACCTGCGCCCGACCCGAACAGTCAGAACCCCACGCCGACTGCCCAGACGCCCCAAGACTTCCCCCTCCCCATCTACACAGGGTTCAACATCGCGAACACCCTGCGCACGCAAACGGGCGACTTCAAGGGTCTCCAAGTGGAAATCGTCGGCGATGCACCCCTGCAAGCCGTGTCCGACTTCTACGAGGCGGAGTTCAAGAAGCGCGGCCTGCAAGTGCGCAAACTGGCCCAGAACACAGACCAGGGCGAGGAGGCGTTGGTGCTGGGACAGTCCGAAACGATTACTGCAGGAGTCTCCGCCACCCGCGCAAACAATCAAACGCGCGTTGTACTCTCGTGGAGCGAAAAGAAATAGTCAATCAAGGAGGCAGACGATGCAGACCTACGCTTACGGCTACCCCCGCTTGGGTGAGAACCGTGAATTCAAGAAAATTATCGAGGGCTACTGGCAAGGCAAAGTGAGTGAAGCGGAGCTTCGTCAAGGGATTCGCGAGTTGGAGCGTGCGCGCCTTGCGACCTACGCGCAAAGCGTCGACGCCTACCCCGTCGGCGAGCTGACCCTGTATGACAATATGCTCGACACGGCGATTATGCTGGGCGTCTATCCCGTCGAACCGTCCGACCTGAACGCCTACTTCGAGTTGGCGCGCGGCGCGGATGCCCTCCCGATGACCAAGTGGTTCAACACCAACTATCACTATCTGGTCTCGCGCCTATCGCCCGTGAGCGAGTTTCGGGCGTGGTGGCGTAAACCGCTCTTCGCCCTGCGCCGCTGGTTCGAGACCGAGATGTTCTACCACGCGCCCGATGTCAGCGACGCCGAGTTCCACACGCACTGGAACAAGCCGCAAGAGATGCACGCTGAACATCGCACGGGCTACCCCTATCTGATAGGACCCTACACTTTTCTACGCCTCAGTCGCGGGGTAGAGCCAGAGCAGTTGCCCCTGCTCTTAGAAAAGCTCACACCCACCTACGCCGAGATCCTCAACAGCCTCAACGAGTCGGGCGCGGCGTCTGTGCATATCGACGAGCCTGCCTTCGCGATGGATGTGCGCGACGCTGAGGTGCAGGCGATACGCGCCACCTACCAAACGCTGGGGCAAGCTGCGCCGATACTGCTGTTCACCTACTACGATAGCGTGGACTTCCTGCCCCAGCTCTACGACCTGCCAATCAGGGGCATTGGGCTGGATTTAGTGCATGGCAAGCGCAACTACGACCACCTCGCGCAACACGGCTTCCCCGGCGATAAGATTCTGATTGCTGGCGTGGTGGATGGGCGGAATGTGTGGAAGACCGACTTGGAGGCGACGGCGACGCGGGTGCGGCAGCTGCAGGCGCAAACAGGTGCGACGCTGTGGCTCTCCAACGCCGCCCCGCTGGCACACCTACCCGTCACCGTCGAACCAGAAACGCAGTTAGACCCTGCCCTGCGCGAGCGCATCGCCTTCGCCAAAGAGCGCCTGCAGGAGCTGCGATTGCTCAAGACCCTGCTGACCGATGGCGCGAACGACGCCACACACGCATGGAACGCCTATCAGCACCCCACCGACCACTGGTACTCGCCAGCGGTGCAGCAGCGCGTGGCGAACCTCCAGCCTGAAGACTTCGAGCGCGAGCTGCCCTACGCAGAGCGCGACAAGATACAGCGCGAACGGCTCAAACTGCCTCTGTTCCCTGCTACCACCATCGGCAGCTTCCCGCAGACGCCCGAAGTGCGCCAGATGCGTCAAGCCTACCGCACGGGCAAAATCTCCGCCCAAGCGTACGAGACCTTCATCCAGAACCAAATCCGCGAACTGGTGCAGTTCCAAGAGGAGCTGGGGCTGGATGTGCTGGTGCATGGCGAGTATGAACGCACCGATATGGTGGAGTTCTTTGCGGAGAAGATGGAGGGCATCGCCTTCACAGGGCAGGGCTGGCTGCTCTCGTATGGCACGCGCGTCTACCGACCCCCCATCATCTACGGCGATGTGGCGCGCACCAAGCCGATGACCATTAAAGAGGTCGCCTTCGCCCAGTCGCTGACGCCCAAACCTGTGAAAGGCATGCTCACGGGACCCGTGACCATCATCGCATGGAGCTATGTGCGCGAGGACATCCCTATCGAGCAGGTCGCCTATCAGATTGGGCTGGCGCTCAACGACGAGGTGCGCGACTTGGAGGCGGCGGGCATCCCGATTATCCAGATCGACGAGCCTGCCTACCGCGAGAAAGCGCCGCTCAAACGCGCCGATTGGGACGCCTACTTCCGCTGGGCGGCGCAGGCGTTCAAACTCGCCGCTCGCGCCAAACCCGAAACTCAAGTGCATACCCACATGTGCTACTCCGAGTTCAACGCCGTGCTACACTACATCGACTGGATGGACGCCGATGTCATCACGATGGAAGCCGCACGCTCCAAAGGCGAGGTCATCAGCGCGTTCGAGCATTACAACTACGCCCGGCAAATCGGCCCCGGCGTGTTCGATGTGCACACCCCCGCCATCCCCAGCGTGGAATCCATCGAGACCGTGATGGAGCGCGCCGTCCGCGTCTTCCCAAACGAGCAGTTCTGGGTGAACCCCGACTGCGGTCTCAAGACGCGCCAGTGGGACGAGGTGGTGCCCGCGCTGAAGCACATGGTGCAAGCGGCGCGCAACCTCCGAGCGAAATACGGCGCATCGTAGCCTGCGAGCCATCCACCGCAAGGTATAATCGCGCGATGATGCCGGAGGCGACTGACCCCGTGCGAGTGAGTGTGCAGGCGACGGCGGCGAGCTATCAGCAGGCGCCCCTCTGGATGGAGTGGCGTGGGGGCGCGCCGCCGCGCGAACCGCTCGCACTGCAACACGGCGCGCACTTCGTCCCCGCGCAACTGGTGTACGCCGATAACAAACGCTACCTCGTGTGGATCGAACCCGACCTGCCGCGCGGGAAGACCAAGCTCTACACCCTACGCCCACACCCACGCCCCACAGAGGGCTATCAGCACACGCAAACCGAGAACGCGCTCCAAATCCGCTACCAAGGCAAGCCATTTACCGCCTATGTGTTTCGGGGCGCGCCGAAACCCTACCTCTACCCCGTGATGGGACCCACCGACAAACCCATCACGCGCCACTTCCCCATGCAGCGCGTCGCCGGCGAAACCACCGACCACCCCCACCACCGCTCCATCTGGTTCACCCACGGCGAGGTGAACGGCGTCGATTTCTGGACAGAGGGAAATAATCGCGGCTCAATCGTGCATCTTGCGCTGGAAACGATCGAGTCGGGGCCTGTGCTGGCGCGTTGGGCGGCGCGCAACGAGTGGCGGACGCCCGACGGCAAGCCGATTCTGGGCGAGCGTACCGAAATCATCTGCTATCATACGCCCGAGTCGCGCTGGCTGGACTATATTGTGTCGCTCACCGCGTTGGAGATGGATGTGAAGTTCGGCGATACGAAGGAAGGTACATTCGGCGTGCGCATCGCCAGCAGTATGGAGGTCAAGCGCAACGCAGGCGGGCAGATTGTAAACGCCCCAGGAC
>JARJMV020000235.1 GCA_029335935.2 bacterium | reverse complement strand
GGTGCTGCTCGATGTCAACCGCGAGGCCGCAGAAGGCGAAGCCCTCGACCTGCGGCACGGCGCAGCGTATGCGCACCCTATTCGCTTCCGCGCAGGCGACTACGCCGACCTGCGAGGCGCGAACATGGTGATTATCACGGCTGGGCTGCGCCGACGCCCTGATGAGAGCCGACTGGAGCTCTTCAACCGCACTGTGGGGCTATTCCGTGAAATCTTAGACAGTGTCAAGGGCGTCCAACTCGCCGACGACGCGATAATCCTCGTGGTGTCGAACCCTGTGGACATCCTGACCTATCTGGCGGTCAAAGAATCGGGCTTGCCCGCCGAGCGCGTGATTGGGCTGGGCACCGTGCTGGACACTTGCCGCTTCCGATCGTTCTTAGCCGAGCATTTTGGCGTGGCAGCAACCGATGTAGACGCGCTGATTCTGGGCGAACACGGCGACTCGATGGTGCCTGCGTGGAGCTGCGCCACGATTGCAGGCGTGCCCAGTCGCGACTACCCCGGCTACAGCAAAGAGGCGATGGACGCCGTGTTCGAGCGCACGAAAAACTCTGGCGCAGAGGCGATACGGCTCAAAGGTGGCGCAGGCTACGCTGTCGGCGTCTCCATCACGCAGGTCGTAAACGCGATTGCGCTGGACAAACACCAAGTCTTACCTGTGTCCACTCTACAGACGGGGGCGCTGGACATCCGTGATGTATGCTTCTCGCTACCTACGCGCGTCGGGCGCAACGGCGTGGAAACCGTAATCGAGATCGGTGTCTCGGACGAGGAGCGCGACGCCCTGCAAAAGTCTGCCAGCGTCCTCAAAGAGACCCTGCAGAAGGTGATGGGCTGAAATGCCGCTCTACGAGTACCGTTGCCTGCAGTGTCGGAAACGGTTCTCGAAGCTGTTGGGGATTGCCGAACGCGACAATCCCCAAGTCTGCCCCATCTGTGGCGCGACCGAGTCCAAGCGGTTAGTGTCGCGTGTGGCGCGACTGCGCAGCGAGGATCAGATGCTGGATGACCTCGCCGACAGCATGGAGTTCGCAGGTAATCCGGAAGACCCCCAGACCATGCGCCGCTTTATGCGCGAGATGAGCGCGGCGATGGACGAAGACCCCCACACGATGGAGGAGATGTTTGAGGAGGAGCTTGCGGCGGAGTCGTCAGGGGAAGGCGATTAGATGCATCTGGAGGCTATCGAGCAGCAGCTTATTCAAGTGGCGCGACAGGCGCGTGAGCATGCCTACGCGCCCTATTCAGGCTACACCGTCGGCGCCGCAGTGCTAACCGACGACGGGCGTATCGTCGCGGGCTGCAATGTGGAGAACGCGAGCTACGGGTTGAGCGTCTGCGCAGAGCGGGTCGCCGTGTTCAACGCCGTTGCATCGGGCGCACGGCACATTACAGCAGCTGCACTTTGCACCGCCGACGGTGGAACCCCTTGCGGGGCATGCCGACAAGTGCTGCTGGAGTTCGCCGCCAACCCTGAAACCTGCACGGTGTGGGTGGTCAAGCCCGATGCGATTGTGGAACGCTACACGCTAACAGAGCTGTTGCCTCATCCGTTCCGACGGTAGGCGTCACTCGTAGGGCTTGAGCATCTGTTCGGCTTCGGCGCGGGTCACCAGCACTTGGCGAGGTTTCGCACCGTCCAACGGCCCCACGATGCCGCGTCGCTCCATCAAATCCAGCAGACGCGCGGCGCGCCCGTAGCCAATCTTGAACCGCCGCTGCAACATCGAGGTAGACGCCTGACCGTGTGAGACCACCAAGCGCACGGCGGCGGGATAGAGGTCGTCCTCCTCTTCGTCGTCGTCAAAGTCGCTACTGAGGGGGACATCGAACTCCGTCGGATTGAGTAGGTAGACGGGCGATTCTTGGGCACGCCAGAAGTCGGCGACGGCTTCGATCTCGGCTTCTGTGATGAAGCAGCCCTGAATGCGCGTGGGCTTGGAAGCGTCGATGGGGAGATAAAGCATATCGCCGCGCCCCAGCAACCGCTCCGCACCTACCATGTCCAAAATCGTGCGGCTATCCACCTGACTGGAGACGGCAAAGGCGATGCGGCTGGCGATGTTCGCCTTGATAGTGCCTGTGATGACATCGACGGAGGGGCGTTGTGTGGCGATGACGAGATGGATCCCCGTCGCGCGGGCAAGTTGCGCCAAGCGCGCGATGGAGGTCTCTACCTCCGAGGCGGCTTGCATCATCAAATCGGCAAGCTCGTCGATAATCACTACCACATAGGGCAGGCGCTCGTCTTCGGAGGCGCGTTCGTTGTAGCCTTGAATGTTGCGCACGCCCGCGTTGGCGAACAGGTCGTAGCGTCTGTCCATCTCTTTCAGCACGGCGCGAAGTGCGCCCGCAGCGAGCTTCACATCGCGCACAACAGGGCACATCAGGTGCGGAATACCATCAAACAGGGTCAGCTCCACACGCTTGGGGTCTATCATCACGAAGCGCAGCTCGCGTGGTGTGGCGCGAAACAGTAAGCAAGTAATCAGCGAGAGCAGGCACATGCTCTTGCCAGAGTTGGTCGCGCCACCAATCAGCAAGTGGGGCATGCGCGACAGGTCGGCGTACTTGGGGGTGCCCGCCACATCTTTGCCCAGCGCGACGGTCAGCAAGCTCGGCGCGTTCCAGAACTCGGCGTCTTCCATCACCTCGCGCAGGGCAACGATTTGGGGATGGTCGTTGGGCACCTCCACGCCGATTGCGCTCTTACCTGGAATAGGGGCTTCGACGCGCACGGCGATTGCCGCCAGCGACATCGCCAAGTTGTCCGCTAAGTTCACCACACGATTGACCTTGATGCCGGGCGCGAGCTGGATTTCGTAGCGTGTGACGGTCGGTCCGTGCGCCACCTCCGCCACGTTCGCCTCGATGCCGAAGTCTTGGAGGGTCTCTTCCAGCTTGGCGATTTTCTCTTTGATTTCCGCTTGGTTGCGTTTGGGTGGGTTCGGCGGCTCTTTGAGCAGCGAGAGTGGGGGCAGGGTGTAGTTGCCCGACGCGCTGGGCCCGGGTAGTGGTTCGGTGCGCGTGCGGCGCGTCTCGGTCGCTGGCTCGGATGGTTCGCTGGGGTCGCGTGGGCTGGTCGCGGTGTGCGTGGGCGCAGGTGCGCTGTGATTGCGTGGGTTCTCGCTAACGGCCGTACGCTCTGCGGGTCGTGAGGGGGTCAGGTTGGGCTTGCGTTTCGCACTCTGCGTGGCTTTGGAAGCGGTTTCGGAGGCGACGGACGCCACAGCTTTCGTTGCAGTAGAGGCGCCGCGCCAACTGAGCCAGAGCGCCTTGCCTAAACCGCGCACCGCCTGCGCTAACGGCAGGTTGAACAGCATCAGCAATCCCAATAGCAGCAGCACGCCCAACACCACAGTGCGCCCCTGACCCAGCGACAGCGTCAACACATAGCCAATTACCGCACCCAAGTAGCCCCCTGTGGCGCGTAGCGCGTCGGCATGGAACCAGTCGCCCGACTCGTGCGGCTGTGCCATCCAGCCCAGCAGGGTGAGCAACACGATCATGCCGCCGCCAATCACTTCGGGCAACGCGAGCTTGCCGTAGCCGAACACCAACGCGCCTGCCACCAACCACAGCACCACAGGCAACAGGAACGCCCCGTTGCCAAAGAGGAGCCTCAACGCATCGCGCAGTGCGGCACCCGCCACGCCACTGTTGGGCACAGTCAAACTCACCAACGCCACTAGCCCCAGCAGTGTCAGCAGCAACGCAACCCGATCGTAAAACTGTTGTGAGCGCGGCTTGGGCAGCTCAGGAACCCCGCGCCCATTGCCTCGATGTTTACTGCTCTTCCGCTTCGAACTCGCCATGCTCTCACCCAGAGGTTGCGTCAAGCGACCTGCTCAGCACAACCGATTGTACCCTATAGCATACCCGATAGAGTAATCAAAATTCTACTCTCCAATCTCTTGCGTGAACCACTGTTCAAAGGGCATATTCACGCTGCGCAAGGGCAACTCGCCGATAAACTGCGTGTAATCGATATGTGCCTTCACGACCTGCTCGATAGCGTCGCGCGCTCCTGCCCGCGCCTTAACAATCAACACCGTCTCGGTCTCTTGCTGTATCGCGCCGTTCCAGAGGTAGGCGCAGGTGATGGGGAACCAGTTCGTGCAGAGGGCGATTCTTTGGCGCAGCAGGTCGTGTGCCACCGCTTGCGCCTCATCCGCGTGGCTGAAAGTCAGGTAGTAGAGCGACAGCGGCGGTTGCATCGCAAGTTCAGCGTCGGCGTGCGCCGCGCACCATGCGCTCGACCTCGCCTGGTTCGCGGGGCAGTGCGCGGCTGAGGTTCTCCACCCCTGTCTCGGTCACCACAGAGTTGTCCTCGATGCGGATACCGATGCCCTCCGCAGGGATGTATAAGCCTGGCTCTATGGTGAACACCATGCCGGGACGCAGTGGTTCGTTCGTATCAAGGTCATGCACATCCATGCCCAACATATGCGACAGCCCATGCACGAAGAATCGGTCGAGCGTCTGCATTTCGCCGTTCTCGTCTTTGGCGCGGAGTTTGTGATTGCGGAAGAACGCCACAACTTTCTGGTGGAGCTGCCGCAGCGTGACGCCGGGTTTCGCCTCGCGCTCGGCGTATTTGAGGGCGTCCAGCACGGCGATATAGAGTTCGCGCTGGCGTGGGGTGAACCTGCCCGATGAGGGATAGGTGCGCGTGAGGTCGGCGGTGTAGTACGAGTACTCTGCGCCGATGTCGACCAGCACGAGCTCGTTTGCGCCCACACGCCGCTTGTTGGCGTTGTAGTGCAGGATGCAAGCATTCGGACCTGAACCGATAATCATCGGGTAGCCCTCGCGCTCGGAGCCGTGGCGACGGAACGCTTCTTGGGCGACGCCTTCCAGTTCGTATTCGTAGACGCCCGGCGCAAGTCGCGCGGCGAGGGCGCGATGCCCTGCGATACTGGCATGCACCGCTTTGCGCAGTATCTCGAGCTCGGCAGGGGACTTGACCACGCGCACCCGCGCGAGGAACCCCTCCACGCTTGACACTTGGGCTTCTGGGTTCGCCTCACGGATGGCGTCGGTCAGCACGGCGCGGGCAGGTCGGTTCACCGCCACGCGCGGATGATGACGCAGCGCCTCCGCTAAAAACTCGCGCAACTCGCTCCGCTCACGAATGTCTGCAATCCCCGACTCGCGGCGCGTTTGCTCGTTCGGTTCGGGGAGAGGACCTTCAAACAGGCGCGATACACGCGACTGGCGTGGCAGAAACAGCACGGCGTCGCTCCCCAGCGGGCTATCCGCAGGCAGAACGACCAGCACGCTGTTCATCGCTTCCAGCCCCGTCAGATACATGAAGTTGCTCTCTTGGCGGAAGCGAGTGCGCGTGGGCGGGCCGCTCTCGCTGGCGAGGATGGCAATCTGGTCGCTCTCCAACATCTGACCCAGCTGAGCGCGTCGCTGCGCATACTCACCGAGCGGAATACCCCACAGAGTGGGCGTCTCGCCAATCGCATACAAGCAGCCCAACAGCAAAACGAACACTGCAGTCCATACCGTAGAGGCGCGTCGCATATTACAATAGTACCCATTCACTTGCAGGAAACGCCGAGTTTGCCTCGTATAAAGACGCCCATGGAGATCGACCTACACCCTCAGCTATTTGACCTTTGGTGGAAATGGTTCTTGCGGCAGTTCTTGGCGGAGTTTCTGGAGCTGACCGCGCCCGATGTCCACGCGCTCATCGACTGGTCGCGCGGGGTAGAGTTCATCGACAAAGAGTTGCTGCCTCCCTCGCCACGCAGCCGACGCTTGTATGTCGACTGCCTCTTCAAGGTCTACTTGAAAACAGGCGAGGAGCGTCTGCTGTTGATACATATCGAGATTCAACTGCAGCGCGAGCGTGACTATCCGAAGCGCATGTTTCGCTATATGGCGCGCCTGTTTCTGGAGTATGACCTGCCGATTATCAGCTTCGCCGTGCTGGTAGACGAGCATCCGAACTGGCGACCCGACACTTACGAATACACCTTTGGCGGGTGCGAGTTGCGCTACAAGTATCGGGTAATCAAGCTCCTTGACCTTGACCGCGAGCAGTTAGAGCAAAGCCACAATCCTGCCGCGCTGATGCTGCTGGCTTTTTTCAAGGCGCGCGAGACACGCAACGATATGAACCTGCGCCTCGAGGCGCGTAAACAGTTAGCGATATTGGCGCGTGAGCGCGGGTATAATGAATGGGTCGTCGCACGCTTAGATGAACTACTGGAGGGGATTATGCAACTGCCTGAGATACTGGAGAAGGAATACGAACGCGCGCTGGAGGAGTACAAGCGCCAGAAAGGCTCACCGTTCATCTCGGCGGCGGAGCG
>JARJMV020000225.1 GCA_029335935.2 bacterium | reverse complement strand
GACAGGAATGTCCGTGCTACGGGGCAGTATAATTGTGATGATGGACGACAAACAACAATTCATCGAGCAGCTGGAGCAACGGCTGGCGAAAAACCCGGATTTCAAAGAGCTGATGTTCCAGCTACTCTTTTATGGACGGCTCGCCCCGCGTGGCACAGTGCTGGTGCTGAATTGGGAGCGTGTTGCGTACAGGCTAACCGCATATCTGCGCGGACGCCTACATAAGCAGCCGACCTGTAGCCTCGTGCTCTCAGGCGGCAAGACGCCTGAGCCGCTCTATCTGTTGCTGGCGACGCGGCGCTATCGCAACGCGCTGGACTGGTCGCGCGTGCATCTATTCTGGGGCGACGAGCGGTATGTGCCTCACGACGACCCGCAGAGCAACTTCTACTTAGCCTACGAAACTTGGCTGCGTCGGGTGAACCTGCCTGAGGAGAACATCCATCCGATGCCGACGCATTACGCCGACCCCGACGAAGCCGCCCGCGCCTACGAAAGGGAGCTGCGCCGATACTTTGGCTCTGAGGCGTCGGTTCCGATATTTGATTTAGTGTTGCTGGGGGTGGGCGACGATGGGCACATCGCCTCGCTGTTCCCCCAATCGCCTGCACTGGACGAGACCGAGCGCTGGGTGGTTCCGAGCCTTGCGCCGACCGAACCGCGCCAACGCCTCACCCTAACCCTGCCCGCGCTGAACGCCACATGCTCCATCTGGTTCCTTGTGTCGGGCAAACGGAAACGCGCCGCCATCGAGCAGCTGTTCCTCCAGTCAGAGACCGACTTGCCTGCAGGGCGCATCGAGGGAAACTGGCTGCGGTTCTGGTGGCTTAGCCCCGAACTGTACGCCGTCGCTGAACCCGGATTTATCCAAGGCGAGGACTCTGACCCCGCGAGTTCAGAGTAGGCGCATGCCCCAGATCTCATCGCACCCAACGGGGCGGCGCGAGCCTGTCCTAAGTTCGATACGAAACAAGGTACACTTATCAGGCGTCTAAAAACGCGAAGGAGGGACGACTGCGTGTGGGGGGAACTCTACCGCTCCATCGTGCGTATACTCTTGTGATGGAGACGGTCATGACCCACGCGGCGGTCTTGAAACCTGTGGATGAGCTTATCCAGCGCGAGTTCGACGAGCTGGTCTATAAACACTACCAGCAGGCGTACAACATCGCCTACCGCCTAACGGGGAATACCGCCGACGCGGAAGACCTCGTTCAGGAGGCATTTCTACGCGCGTATCGCTTCTTCGACCGCTACGACCGCAGTATGCCGTTTATGAACTGGTTCACACGCATCCTCACGAACCTCTATATCGACGAGTATCGACGTCGGGGACGGCTACGAACAATCTCCATCGACGAAACCTATAGCACGGACGACGGCGAGGAAGGCACAGCCCTCGATTTGCCCGATCTGTCGCCGAGTCCGATGGAGCAAGTGCTGAACAAAGAGTATATCGAGGCAATTCACGAAGGCTTGCAGCACCTCTCGCCCGAGTTCCGAATTGCCGTTGTGTTAGCCGACTTGGAGGGCAACTCCTATGAGGAGATTGCCGAGATTATGAACACCTCCATCGGCACCGTGCGATCCCGCATCCATCGAGGACGCAAGCAGCTTCGCGATTACATCCAAAAACGCCATCCCAATCTCTTCGAGCGAGGTGAAATGAAATGAATTGTCGCTATGTGCAGTCTCGCCTTTCCGCGTACTTAGATTGCGAACTTTCAGGAGTCGAGCAACAGCAAATCCGCAGCCACTTAGAGCAGTGTATTGAGTGTTCTATAGAGTTAGAAACCCTAAGGCGCACCAAGCAGATGCTCCGCCAGATGCCCTCTGTAGCCTCACGGCGCGGTCCCGAGCATGTACTATTGTTGGTGCGTCAGAGTGCGCCTGCTCCGCGTCGCGCGGCTCTCATTCGCTGGCGCGCGACGCGCTGGTGGCAATATGCGGGTGGATTCGCGCTCGCAGCGGCGATAGCGTTCTGGGGCGCGTCGGATGACAAAACCACGACCCCAACAACGCCGCCCGATACGATTTCCTCAACTACTGTGATTACCAACTCGCCAATACTCAATCCCATTCCTTACCACGAAATGTTCTCCGCCTATCGTCCCTCAGCGTTCCTCTCGGTTCGAAAATATACGTACTAATCAGCCCCTCCGCCCGAAGCGCCGCTGATGCCCAGCTTGACGCAGTCGTCAGACCCACTAATGGGGTATGAACCTGCGAGCGAGTTGAGTTCTATCCCCATAGAGCCGAAAATCGTGGAATCGTTGAGATAGGAGGTTGAGAGATGGTGAAGCGTTGGCATCTGATTCTGGGTTTGGGTGTATTGATTGGCGCAGCGATTACTTATGTCGCGTTGCAAGGCGGCGCGATTGCCCAAGAGCGCGCTGTCGTCTCGTTCACTCCCCCAGAGCAGGCAACCCTAACGAGCTTAGAGTCTGCCCTGACTCGCGTGGCAGAGACTGTTCAACCGACGGTTGTACATATCCGCGCCACTCGTCAAGCCGCTCAACGCCCACGCGAGGGTAGGCGCGAGTTCTTCTTCGGGCGCGAGCGTTTCGAAATCCCCCTCCTCCCTGAACAACCCTTTCAAGGACAAGGCTCTGGCGTGATTATTCGCAGCGACGGGTACATCGTGACCAACGACCAGGTGGTTGCCGACGCGACCGATGTGGAGGTGACCTTCTACGACGGCACGAAAGCCAGAGGCGAAGTGTTGCGTGCGCCAAGCGCGGACATCGCCGTTATCAAGGTGAATCGCAACAACCTGCCCGCTGCTGCCTTGGGCGACTCGTCGCAAGTGAAGCCCGGACAGATAGCGTTCGCGATTGGCAGCCCGTTCGGATTAGAGAACACGCTCACGATGGGCATCATTAGCGCGGTTGGGCGTCGCGAGGTCATCCCCGGACAGGGGCGCGTTCGCGACTACGCCGATTTGATACAGACCGACGCTGCTATCAACTCTGGCAACTCTGGCGGTCCGCTGGTCAACTCGCGCGGCGAAGTAATCGGCATCAATACAGCTATCGTCGCGGGCGGGCTGATGGGCGGTAATGTGGGCATCGGCTTCGCCATCCCCATCAATCGAGTGAAGACCATCGTGCGTCAACTGATTGAGCAAGGCTCCTACCAGCGCGGCTATCTGGGCGTCGCACTGACCGACATCCCCGCCGATATGCGCGAGGAGCTGAAAGCCGAGCAAGGCGTGTTGATACGCTCGGTAGAACGCGACACCCCCGCCGCACGCGCTGGAATCGAGCCGGGCGATGTGATTGTGGAGGTGGACGGAACGCCCATCCGCAACGAGAGCCAGTTCCGCACGATGATTGCCGACAAGGGGCCCAACGCCAAAGTGCGCATGGGCGTGCTGCGCGACGGGAAGCGAATCGATTTAGAAGCCACCCTGACGACGCACCCTGAGGATGCCCCTGAGGCCAACGATTCGCCCGCCGCTCGGGCGTCGGAGCAGGGGGTGCTGGAGCGACTGGGGGTAAGGGTGGATGAAATCCCCAGTGAGGTGCAGCGCGCACTGGGCAACGCACGAGGCGTCTATGTGCAGAGCGTTGCGCTCGATAGCCCTGCATCGGGCGAGCTGCTCGAAGGCGATGTGATTATCGCGGTTGGACGCACGCCTGTCCAAACCGTTGCCGAACTGCAGCGCGCACTAAGTCAGATCCCGTCGGGGCGCGTCGTGCGCCTGCGCGTACTGCGCCAAACTCAAGATCGGACGATGGAAATGCTGGCAATGTTTCGAATGCCCTGACAGCGTGGGGGGCGTTCGAAACTTCGTCGGGGTAGGGGCAGACCTGCGTATCTGTCCCTGCCACACACGATTTTCCGAACACCCTCAGCGACACTGAGGGTGTTCGAAAAATCGTGGGCATAGGCTATCCTAAACCCTATGAAACGCCGTTTCTTTCCGATGGCTACGCTCACCACCCTGCCTGCCCTAATCATCTTCTTCTGGGTGCAGCGCTTTGAAGAGGCTCCATCCACTCCCCCCAAAACGCGGACGCCCACCCATCTATCCCGAAGCGCTCATCCTCACCCTCCCCTCGTCCAAGTGCGCGACCGCGCCTCGTTTCACCTAAGCCCTCGCCCTTGAGACACTCCCCAACCAAGCCCTGCCCGCTTTGAGTACGCTGGTCTATCGCATTCATACCATTCCTGAGGAACGCTGGCATCCACTCGTGGAGTGGCTGGCTCAGCAAGGGCTGTCGCTGGAAGCGCCGACGCCCCAGACGCCCGATGCGATGGTGGATGGCACGGGCGCTGGCTATGCGACGCCGTTTGACGCGCCGTTTCGTCGGGGGGCGGAGATACGGCGGTTGCGGGCGCATGTGAAAGCAGTGGTGGTGGGGTACTGGCAAGGAG
>JARJMV020000212.1 GCA_029335935.2 bacterium | reverse complement strand
GACAGGCAAGCGCACGCAAACCGCAACGAACTCGAAACCGAAGTCGCGGGTCTACATGCCCAGCTCGCAGGAAATCGTGGCGTTGTACCAACAGATGCTCTTCATCCGCCGCTTTGAAGAGCATTGCGACAAGGCGTTTCGCCAAGATAAGATTGGCGGCTACTTACATTTGTACATCGGTCAGGAGGCGTTGGCGCTGGGGTTTATCCACCACCTGCGTCCTGAGGACCGTGTGCTGGGGCACTATCGCGACCATGCGTATGTGCTGGCACTGGGCAGCGACCCGAACGCGGTGATGGCGGAGCTCTACGGCAAGGTCACGGGGCTGTGTCGCGGCAAGGGCGGCTCGATGCATATGTACGATAAGGCGCGCAACTTTCTGGGCGGCTACGGCATCGTGGGCGATGTGACGGGCATCGGCACGGGCGTCGCCTTCGCCCAAAAGTACCAAGAAACGGGCGGCGTCACGCTCTGCTTCTTCGGCGACGGCGCAATGAACGCCGGACTGCTCCACGAATCGCTCAATATCGCAGGGCTGTGGAAACTGCCCGTGATTTACATCGTGGAGAACAACAAGTACGCGATGGGCACCCCTGTGGAACTCCACTCCGCTGTGCCCAACCTCGCTCAGCGCGGCAGCGTGTACGGCTTCCCGTCTAAGCAAATCGACGGCATGGACTTGTTTACGGTGTTGGACGAGGCGAAGGCAATCCTCGACCATGTGCGCGAACATCAAGAGCCATACTTTGTGGAGGCGATAACTTACCGATTTGTGGGGCACGGCGCGGCGGACATCACCGATCCAGGCAGCTACCGCACGCGCGAGGAGGTCGACCAGTGGCGCACACGCGACCCACTCACTCATCTTCAGGCGTACCTGCTGCAGGAGCAGCTGGCGACCGAAGCCGACCTGAAACACTGGGACGAGCAGGCGCGGGCGCGTGTGGCGGAGGCGGCACGCTTCGCCGACGAAAGCCCCGACCCGGACCCCAGCGAGCTCTACAAGCATGTGCTGGTAGAGTAGCAGCGATACTGGCAGGGGCGACGATGCCCCTCACCGACGCCTGCGCTGGCGCAGAGGGGTTAGGCAAATCACAGGTTCGCGCGCGAGCGCGGCGCGCAGCCCCGACAAGTCTCCCAAGTCCAACGCACGCGCCACCGCCGTGTCGATCTGCGCACGCACAGGGTCAGCGTCCATCTGCGACAGGGGCAACAGGGGCTGCTCTGAGAGCGCGTCAAACGCACGCGCCAGCGCGTTCACCTGACGCCGACTCAGCGCACGCACATCCAAGACAGGCAGGCGTACAATCGCCCTGCGCAGAAAGGCTGACCAAGCGCCTTGAGTCTCTACTCTGTAGGGAAGCATCAGCAGCAAGTGCGCAGAGCTATTCCACCACAGACAAGTTGCCTTGTAGAGCCGCTCATCGTCGCTGTCGTGCAGCTTCAGGGGAAGCCACACATTAGACAAAACTGGGGTTGGGAATAGCGCCGCCGTCGTGCGCAAGGTGTTTAGCCGAACGCGCTCGGCAATCAGCAATCGGCTGGCGCGCACCGCAAGCGAGTCGGCGTTGCGCAGTAACCGTCCAGGGCGACGAGGCTGGCGTATCTTTACCAAGTGGGCGTTCGGCTGAAGACTCATCGTTTGGGTCTCCCTCGATTTGCGTCCCCAGTAGGCAGGGAAGCCGGGCGGGTTGTCTACAGGGTCGAAGGCGTCCCATAAGTCGTTTCGGCTCGGTCCCAGCGCGCCCAGCTCGCCAAGCGGGCACAGGGGCAACGGCGCATCGCCTAACCGATGCGCGCTTATCAGCGTCAGCAGCGTCTCTACCAGCTCGCTCTGCGCAAACGCGCACGGCAACAGCCACTGCGGCAGCGCGTTGAACTGCTCTGTGGGAATAGCCATCGCCTCGCCCCACTTCTCGGCGCCCATCCATAGGTCAAACACCTCCCTCCGTGTGCCTGACGGCGACAACTGACGCACCTCGTGAGAGAGCAGAACCGCGTCCACAGGGTTATTCGTGTTGCGCCACAGATTGACGCATATTGTAACATCCCCACCTGCCGCAGGGATATCCGTTTCAGGGTGCTTGCGGGCGATAAAGAGCGTCTCGCTGAGATCGGTGTTCTCGCTGAAGTTCCAGCGTTCGGGGTCGTGGCTGACGATGAGGTACTCCATCTGATAGCGTTGGGCTAACAGTTCCCGCGAGGGCTGCCACGCCACGCCCGACAGGAGCGCTTTGGGCAGCACGAACGCCAGTCGTCCGTTGGGCTTGAGGTGTCGGTCGGCGACGGCGATGAACACTGCGCCCAGCCCTGCCGTGATATGCGCCTCGGCGCCGTGCGCTTGGAGCAGGGCTTGCAGGGCGCGTTGCAGGCGCGTGCGTTCGTTGCCTGCGAGGGAGCCAAAGAGCAGGTTGTCGCCGCAGGTGCGGGTGAACGGCGGGTTCATACACACCAAATCCAGCGGGGGCAGGCGCACGGGTTCGGGTTGGCGTTGGGCGTCGGTGGCGCGTCGCGCGGTTTGCCCCAGTTCGGGATAAAGCGAGAGTTGGGGCGTCAGCGGCGCGTCGCTGAGTAAATCCAGACTGCCCAGTCGCGCCGCGCCGTTGTGCATTCCCAGCGGCGCCGTGTAGAGGCGCATGCCCTGCACCATCACTTCGGGGATGGGCATCGCCAGCGTGGCGGCGGTCAGATGCACGGCGGACTGCAGCACATCCAGTCCCCACACGCCTTCTTCCAAGAGTTGCGCGAGCAGATGTTTGCGGGCGTCGGGGTCGGGCGTGGCATAGCGCAGATAGTTGTCTACGAGGGCTTGCAACGCCGCCATCAGCAGCGTGCCCGTGCCACAGGCGAGGTCGGCGAGGCGGAACTGTCCGACCGCCGTCGCGTCGCTCCAATCGAGCGCCCAACGTTCTGGAGCCAGCGCCAGTCGCAGCAGCAGCGTCGCGCTCGAAACGGAGGTGTAGTAAGTGCCCAGCGGCTTAGCGATGTCGCCCAGCAGCAGGTGATACACGCGCCCTGCCAAATCGTGGCGTAGCAGCGTGCGCTGGCGGATGAGCGTGCGCACGATGGGCAGGCACTTGTGCAACGCCTCGTCCAGCATGAAGTGGGGCGGGATGTTCAGCAGCAGGCTGCGCGCGAGGTCGAACACAGCGTGGTAGTTGATGGTCTGCAGCACGCGCTGCCACTCCTCGATGAGGGCGTCGTGGGGCGACTGCTGGGCGAAGCAGGTCTCCAGACGGGGCACGCGCGGCTCGGCGCGGGCAAGCTCCTCGTGGAACAGCAGGGCGTTCATCACCACCAGCGCAGCAATCTGGCGAACGGCGGCGGTCTGCTCGGATTTGCGACGGTCAATCGCTTTGGGATTGATGCCCAGCGGCTCGGCGAAACGCGCTTCGTGGACTTGGGTGACATAGAACGCCCACGCCAAGATATCGATGCCTTGCTTGAGCGCATCGACGGCGCGTTGCACTTCGTCTTCAGCCACGAGGAGTTCATAGGCGCGGCGCAGGGCGTCGGCGAGGGTTTGCAGGTTGCCCGTGCGCCAGTCGGGCTGGTCGGGCAGGGGCGGGCGGAGCAGCGCGAATCGGAGCGAGGTCGTGCGCAGGGCGTCGGCGAGCGCACTAAGGCTGAGCGTACGCAACTCGGCGGGATAGACCAGCGCCAGCGCGAGATGGCACAGCCCCTGCTCGATGCGTTCGGCGGCTTTTTGATAGGCTCGCGCCGCCGCGTCGGGTTGGTCATCCACTTCCGGCTTCGAGCAACAGCGTCAGTCCGCCCAGCACAAGCCACACATCGGGCGCTTTGCCCTGCGCTGTGCGCTGCTCGGGGCGAGCAATCAGCCCCTCCTGTTCCAACAACTGCGCCAAGACGGTGTTCAGCACTTCCTGCCGCGCTTCCATAGGGGGATATTATAGCGGATTCAGACGCTTGCCAGCGTTTTGCTCCGAATCCGCGCGACTTCCTGCGCCAGAGTCTGCGCCACGAAGTGCAGGTCGTCCCAAGTGGTGTCGCGTCCGAGTGTGAAGCGCACGCCCTCTTGGGCGGCGGTTTCGGTCCAGCCGAGCGCAAGCAGCACATGCGACGGCTCCAGCGAGCCTGCGCTGCACGCTGCGCCGCTGCTTGCGCCGATGCCCGCGCGGTCTAACGCAATCAGCAGGCTATCGGCGGGCACGCCTCGGAAGCGGAAATGGGCGTTGCCGGGCAAGCGCTGGGTGGGATGCCCTGTGAGGGTCGCGTCGGGGACAGTATCCAGCACGGCTCGGATGAACTGGTCGCGCAGCTCGGCTTGGCGTTGGGCTTCTGGGGTGCGCGTGGCTTGGGCGATTTTGACGGCTTCCGCGAAGCCCACGATACCCGCTACATTCTCGGTTCCCGCGCGGCGGTCGCGCTCCTGCCCGCCGCCCACCATCAGCGGCTGCAGCGGGGTGAGCGCACGCACATAGAGCGCGCCCACGCCTTTCGGTCCGTAAATCTTGTGCGCCGAGACGCTGAGCAGGTCGCACCCAATCGCCTCCACATCCACAGGCAGCAGTCCGAAGGTCTGCACGGCGTCCACATGGAACCACACCCCGCGCTCTTTGCACAGCCGCGCAATCGCCTCCACAGGCTGGAGGGTTCCAATCTCGTTATTGGCGTGCATCACCGACACGAGCCAAGTCTCGTCGCGCAGGCGGTCGCGCACGGCGTCGGGGTCTACCTGCCCGTAGCCATCCACAGGGATTTGCTCTACCGTGTAGCCCAGCGATTGGAGCCACTCGGCGGCGTGCAGCACGCAGTGATGCTCGACAGCCGAGACCAAGATGTGTCTGCGGTGGGGCGGGGCTTTGAGCGCGCAGCCGATGACGGCGAGGTTGCACGATTCGGTGCCTGAGGAGGTGAAGCAGATTTCGGCAGGGTCGGC
>JARJMV020000201.1 GCA_029335935.2 bacterium | reverse complement strand
GCTATCGGCGTTGCCTGCCCGCACTGTGCAAGTAGCGGTAGGGCTTGCGCTCGGCGCGCGACGCGAGCCGCGCCGTCGCGACGAATCTTCCCCGTTTGAGGACGCCGAGCCTTAAACAGAGCCGCCCTCCCTTGCGGGAGGGCGTACTCTGCCGGTGTTCGCTTGAGGAGGTAAGCCTTGCTTAGTTGCCGAATCCGCGTCCGCCGCCGAAGCCGCTGCCGCCGCCGCGCGGCGCGCCCTGTGCGCCGCCGCGTCCGCCGCCCCACAGCATCGGGCGACCGCCCTCAAACTGGAACGGCTTGCCCTGCATCTGCTGCCACTGCTGGCGTTGGGCGGGGGTCAGCACCTCCAGCATCTGCTTCTCCATCTGCTCGCGCAACTGCTGCATGTTCTGACCGCCCTGACCGAAGCCGCCGCCCTGAAACTGCTCGCGCAACTGCTGCATCTGCTGCATCACGATACCCTGCAGCCGCGAACGCTGCTCTTGGGTGAGTTTGAGTTCGTTCGCCACATCCTCTTGGAAGAACGCGCTCGGTCCCATCGCCTGCAGCTCAATCTCGCGCAGTCGCTTCTTCTGCGATTCGTTCAACACGCTGGTCGGGTCGTTCTTCTGCCACAGCTCTTGCATCTTCTGGCGTCGCTCTTGGGGGGGCAGGTTGCGCAGTTCCTGCATCGCTGCGCGCTGGTTCTCCTGCATCTGGCGGATTTGGTTCTTCTGTTGCTCGGTCAGGCTCAACTCGCGCTGCACATCGGATCGCTGGAGCAGCGTTGCCGACATCATGCCCGCGCCGCCCATCATCATACCGAAGCCCTGTCCGCGCTGCCCGCGTTGCTGCCCGAAGCCGCTCTGGGCGAACGCGCCGCCCACTAACGCCACAGCGAAAACGCTCACGGCAATCCATCGAAGTGTCATAGTCGTCATCAGCCTCCACCCGCTTTCGACGCTAAAAAAGCGGGGGTGTTCACTCCTGCAGCCCAAGCAGGAGAATGCGCCACGCGCTCGAATCCCACACTCGATGGCTCCGCTGTTTGAGACTCAGTTGCCGCTGCCGTTGCAGGCGCGGGGCAAGGTGCGCGACATCTATCGGGTGGGCGAGCAACTGCTCATCGTCGCGACCGATCGGCTCTCGGCGTTCGATGTGGTCTTGCCAGTGCCCATCCCCGATAAGGGGCGCGTCCTCACGCAGCTGAGCGCGTTTTGGCTGCGCAAGTTTGAGGCGTGGATGCCGCACCATATGGTGAGCGTGGAGTGGACGGCGATTGCCGACGCGCTGCGCAAGGCAGGCGTTGTTGACCCCGAAGCCTATCGGGCGCCGTTGGAGGGGCGCACGATGTTGGCACGCCGCGCAACGCCGTTCCCCATCGAGTGCGTGGCGCGAGGCTACATCGCAGGGTCGCTGTGGAAGGAGTACCGCGCGGCAGGGGGCGAGCACGCCGACGCACCGATTGGATTGCACGGCCTCTGGTTGCCGCCCCGCCTGCGCGAATCGGATGCGCTACCCGAACCTATCTTCACGCCCGCCACGAAAGCCCACACAGGACACGACGAGAACATCAGCTTCGAACAGGCATGCGCACGAATCGGCGCAGACGCGGCGGCGCACCTACGCGACTACACCTTACGCCTCTATCGGGAGGCGCACGCCTACGCTCGCACGCGGGGCATTCTGCTCGCCGACGCCAAGTTCGAGTTCGGCGTCGACGCTCAGGGGCAGATTATACTCATCGACGAGGTGCTCACGCCCGATTCTGCGCGTTTCTGGGACGCAGCGCACTACGCGCCCGGCACCCCCCAACCGAGCTTCGATAAGCAGTTCGTGCGCGACTACTTGGAGTCGATTGGATGGAATAAGCAGCCGCCCGCGCCGGTGCTGCCCGAATCGGTAGTGGCGCAGACGGCGGCGCGGTATCGCGAGGCGTTGCGGCGACTGACGCAGGCTTAGCCGCGCGGCGAGATGACCACATAGCGATTGGGCTCGTCGCCCTCGCTGTAGGTCATCACTTCGGGGTCGTCTTTGAGCGCTTGATGTACGACGCGCCGTTCGTGCGGCGGCATAGGGGGCAGCACTGCCTCCTCGCCGCGCTGTTTAACCTCGTTGGCGATAGCGATGACCTGATTGCGCAGCCGTTCCGTGCGTCGGCGTCGCCAGCCCGCGCCGTCCAGCACCACGCGCACCTGCGGCTCAATCACGCGAGGCACGATATTGTTCAGCAGGAACTGTAGCCGATCCAGCACCTCGCCATTCTTGCCCACCAGGACGCTCGCGTCGCGTCCCACCAGCTCCACTTCCACATAGCGCCCGTGCGAGTGGCGCAGCACCGCCTGCACTTGAAGCCGCAGGCGACGCACAAAGTGATCCACATAATCGGCGGTTCTCCGCGCGACCTGCGGGGTCACTACATACGGCTGCTCCTCGCCAACCAGCGTGGCGCGCACGCGCGGGGGGGTCTCCTCCAGCACTTCAAACTCCACCTGCGCGTTGCGCCCAACGCCCAGCATGCCTAACGCGCGGTTCTTCGCCTCTTCAAGGGTATTGCCTGTTGCTTCCACAGATGTCATTATGCCCTCCTTCTCATTTGCGCTTCGAGCGTTTCTTGGGCGGCTGATAGCCCGTCGGCTTGGGCTTCTCCGCCGCGCCGTTGCGCTGTTCCTGCGAATCGGAGCCGCCCACGGGGGTTAGCTCGGGCGCAGGCGTGCGCATGTAAAGCTTGTAATGAAGTGTGTAAAAGAGGTTCGTCAGCAGCCAGTAGAGAATGAACGCGGCGGGAAACCGAAACTGCCAGGAGAATACCAGCAGCATCAGCGTGGTGAAGACCGCCATGGTCTTCTGCATCTGCGCCTGCGAGGGGTCGGTGATGGTCAGTCGGCTGGTGATATACATACTGGCAGCATACAGAAGTACCAGCGGGGCGTCGAACTGCCCCAAGTGCGCGCCCACCAGCCCCGGAAACCGCGCCGCCATATCGGGGTTAATCCATAGGAAGTGCCCCGCACGGAACTGCACCTGATAAATCAAAAAGGCGTTGTAGACCAAGATGAGGAACGGTATCGGCAACAGCGCGTACAGACAGCCGCCCATCGGGTTCACCCCGTACTTTTGGTAGAGCGCCATCTGCCGTTGCATCAGCTCCTGCCCCGTATATTTCTGCTGGAGCTCTTGTAGTTTCGGCTGCAGTTGCAACATTTTGCGCATGCTGGCGAACTGGCGGTTCACAAGAGGCACTTGGATAAGGCGTATCACAGCGGCGATGAAGAAGATGCCCAGAATAAATCGCGCGTCGCCCGCGAAGTTGAATAACCGCATCACCGCATCCAGCACGCGATAGCTCGGCAGCTGCCCCATCTCCTCGTCGATTTTGCGCGCCACCTGCTCCAGCAGGGGTAGCCCCTGCTCTTTGTAGACCTGCGTGTTGGGATACAACTCTTCCAGTTGGCGCAGGCGATTGTAGGCTTCGCGGGCATCTTGTTTATCTTCATAGTAGATTTTTGCCTCGAGCAGGATGCCCAGCGCACCGTACTCTGAGCCGCGGTAGCGGTTCGCCAGCTCTTGGGCGCGGCGCGATGCCTCCACATAGTCTTTCTCAGCACGCAGCTTCTCGATCTCGGCGACTACCTGGTCGGGCGGCTTGTCAGATACAGGCGGACGCGAAAAGTAGCTCCAGCCCATGATCACCAGCAGCCAGATAATCATCGAGACCACTAAAGTCTGCGTGAACAGTTTCCTCTGGTCAATAGGATCGGGTTGTGCCATGATAATTGCCTCATCTAACTTCCGTAGCACCGACATTCTGGTCCGTGCGCAACAGCTCACTCGTAGCACGGACATTCTTGTCCGTGCCACGACGGGGGAGTTCGGGCACGGGGTCTTAGACTCCTGCGGCGAAAGCTTGTCAGCTCAGGATGCGTTTCAGCCCCAGCCACTGCCCTTGAAACGCCCCGAAGCGTTGGAGTGCTACCACCGGATCGAGCG
>JARJMV020000196.1 GCA_029335935.2 bacterium | reverse complement strand
GAGTAGACCATCACGGGAATTGTACCTGAAAAATGTCCTGCTGTGTTGGGGAATGGCGTCTCAACTCAACGCCGTGCATAGAATGTATCTTCACCGGCTTCCAACCCTCTTTACACGCTGGGGGAGGCTTTGTTCTCCCCCTCCCCCCACGCGCGCGTGGGGGGCGGGCAATACAGGCAGACCCTTTCGGCTACGACGCGCGTTGGATATCCTCTTGGGTCAGTACTTGCGGGTCTTTGCGCTCGGTGACGGTCTCTTCTGTGATGACGACGCGCTTGATGTTGGGGTTGGAGGGCACTTCGTACATCACATTCAGCATAATCTCCTCGAGGATGGCGCGCAGGGCGCGTGCGCCTGTGCCGCGTCGGATGGCTTCACGGGCGATGGCTTTGAGTGCGCCTTCCTGAACCACGAGCTCCACGCCGTCGAGCTCGAAGAACTTCTGGTATTGGCGCACCAGCGCGTTTTTGGGTTCCACCAAGATTCGTGCGAGTGTTGCCTCGTCCAGCGCTTCTAAGGTTGCCACCACAGGCAAGCGTCCGATGAACTCGGGGATCATCCCGAACTTGAGTAGGTCTTCAGGCATCACATATTGCAGCAGGTCGCCCACCTGTCGCTTGCGCTTGCTTTCAGGGTTGGAGCGGAAGCCCATCGTCTGGTCGTTGAGGCGTCGCTCGATGATTCTTTCCAGCCCGTCGAACGCGCCGCCGCAGATGAATAGGATATTCGAGGTATCGATCTGGATAAACTCTTGGTGGGGGTGCTTACGTCCGCCTTGGGGGGGCACATTGGCGATCGTGCCCTCCAAGATTTTGAGCAGTGCCTGCTGCACGCCCTCGCCCGACACATCGCGTGTGATGGATGGGTTATCGGATTTACGGGCGATCTTGTCGATTTCGTCGATGTAGATGATGCCGCGCTCGGCGGCTTTGATGTCCATATCTGCGGCTTGGACGATGCGCAGCAGGATGTTCTCCACATCCTCGCCCACATAGCCCGCCTCGGTGAGCGCAGTGGCATCGGCGATTGCAAACGGCACATTCAGGATTCGCGCGAGGGTCTGCGCCAGCAGGGTCTTGCCGCTGCCGGTGGGACCAATCAGCAAGATGTTGCTTTTTTGAAGCTCCACATCGCTGCCTGCGCCTGCCTTGAGGCGCTTGTAGTGGTTGTAGACCGCCACAGAAAGCACACGCTTGGCACGGTCTTGCCCCACCACATATTGGTTCAGCACGCGGTAGATATCTTTCGGTTTAGGCACGGTGTCGACCGAGCCGATGGGGTGCGTGACGGAAGTGGTGCTGCTCTGCTCGGTTTTGAGGATGTCTGCTGCCAGCTTCACACAGTCGGCGCAGACCCCCCCGTACATGCCCAGAATAAGCTTGCGCACCTGCTCCCGCGACTTGCCGCATAGCACACACCGATCAGTCATGCGAGTATCGTTCATTCGAGCCACTGGCAACCTCCTATTAGCGACCGCTGCGGTCTAAGACATGATCGATTATTCCATACTCTTTCGCCTCTTGGGCGGACATGAAGTAGTCGCGGGCGGTATCTTGTTCCACGCGCTCGATGGGCTGTCCCGTGTGTTTGTGGAGGATATTGTTGAGAATATCTTTGTAGCGCAGCACCTCACGGGCTTGGATTTCGATATCGAGTGCGGTGCCTTGGAAGCCTGCGTGGACTTGGTGGATCATGATGCGCGCGTGGGGCAGGGCGTAGCGTTTGCCAGCGGCGCCCCCAGCGAGCAGCACCGCCCCCATGCTCGCGGCTTGCCCGATGCAGATGGTGGCGACATCGGGACGAATCATCTGCATCGTGTCGTAGATGGCTAAGCCTGCGCTCACCACCCCGCCAGGCGAGTTGATATACATATCGATGTCTTTATCGGGGTCTTCTTTCTCCAAGAAGAGAAGCGACGCCACGATGAGGTTCGCGATATCGTCGTTGATGGGCGTGCCCACGAACACGATGCGGTCTTTGAGCAGGCGCGAGTAGATATCGTAGGCGCGCTCGCCGCGCGCGGTCTGCTCCACCACCATCGGGATCAATTGATTTTTCCAATCGCTCATAGTCAGGCTCCTACCTCTGTATTTTGGACGATTGCCATCAGTTTTTGGAGCGCACGCTCGATGCGCAGTTCTTGGCGCACGCGATTGCGGAATTCGGGGTCTTCCAGCATGCGCACGCGCTGCGCAGGGTCTTCAATGGTTTCCAGCATCGTGCGCACGACGGCATCGACCGCTGCCTCATCGACTTCGATGCCTTCTCGGTCGGCGATAGCCATAAGGATATAAGTGTTCTGCAGGCGGGTGATGCCACGCTCACGCAGTTGTTCGAGAATTTGCTGTTGTGTCATGCCCGACTGTTGCATGAACATTTCAGGGGTCATGCCGTTGGCTTGGAGTTCTTCGGCGAAGTCGCGGGCTTCCTCGCGCAGTTGGTCTTCGATGACGACTTCAGGCATATGCACCGTGCTGCGTTCGCGCAGGGCTGCCAGTGCTTGCGCTTGGGCTTGTTCTTGGAGGTAGTTTATCTTCTGTGCGGTGATGCGTTCGCGCAGCTGCTCGCGCATCTCGTTCAGGTCGGTGTATTGCAGGCTCTGGGCGAAGGCGTCGTCGATATTGGGGTACACAGGTGTATGCACGCGCTGCAGTTCCACCGCGACATGTAGGGTCTTGCCTGCGAGTTCGGGGTCGTCGAAAGTTTCGGGGAAGGTGAGCATCGCCTCTTTGGTCTCGCCCTCGCGCATGCCCGATAGCAGGTTATCGAGTTCGCCGAAGGTTTTGCCCAGCGTCACCATGTAGCGATTGGGTTTTGCGTCTTCGGCTTCCAGCGACTTGATTGCGATGACGAGTCGGTCGTCAGGTTGGGCGGCGCGGTCAGGCGCGTGCTGCAAGCGCATCATCTGCTCGCGAATCGACTCCAGCGCTTGGTCGACCTCTTCGTCAGTGGTCTCCTGTGGGGGAATGGGGAAGCGCAGGTCGTGATATTCGCCCAGCGGCTCCACCTTGGGGCGCAGGGGCACGGTGACTTTGAAGCGGAACGACTCGCCCTCTTGGAGCCGTTCGATTTCGACGCGCGGCGCGCGGTAAGGCTCTAACTGCTCGTGTTGCAGGGCTTTGGGCACGAATTCTTCCATCATTAGTTCGCCTACGGCGCGGCGCAGTTGCTCCTCGGGGATGAGGCGGCGGACAGCGCTGATGGGGGCTTGTCCTGGTCGAAAGCCGGGCACGCGCACGCTTTTGCCGAACAGTCGCACCGCGCGTTCGAACATGCGCTGGGTGGTCGGCGCGTTGACTTCGACGGTGAGTTGCACAGTCGCGGGCGCAGGCTCCTCGCGACTTAGGATTTGAAAGGATTGGATGGGCTGTGCTTGCATGATGACGCCTCTATATGGGAATGGAGCGGGAGACGGGATTCGAACCCGCGACCCTCTCGTTGGCAACGAGATGCTCTACCACTGAGCTACTCCCGCACATCTTAATTATACCCGATTGTGGTGGGCGAGGGGAGACTCGAACTCCCACGGGCAGTGCCCACCAGATCCTAAGTCTGGCGTGTCTACCATTCCACCACTCGCCCGCGTGGTGGTGCCGAGGGGCGGATTCGAACCGCCGACACCCGGATTTTCAGTCCAGTGCTCTACCTCTGAGCTACCTCGGCATGGCGGGGCTGACGGGACTTGAACCCGCGACCTCTAGCGTGACAGGCTAGCGCTCTGACCTGGCTGAGCTACAGCCCCACTCGGTGCGCTCGCTGGTGGGCGAAGCAGGGCTCGAACCTGCGACCTCTTCCTTGTAAGGGAAGCGCTCTCCCAGCTGAGCTATTCGCCCGATGTCTCAGGCGAGTCATATTATACCATATCCCTGTCCCCCCTTGTCAAGGGGCAGAGAGGGTGTTCGAAAAATCACGGGAGCATAGAATATCCCAAACCCTATGAAACGCCGTTTCTTTCCGAAGGCTACGCTCACCACCCTGTCTGTCCCAATCCTCTTCTTCTGGGTGCAACGCCTTGAAGAGGCTCCATCCCCTCCCCCCAAAACGCGGACGCCCACCCATCTACTCCGAAGCGCTCATCCGCACCCTCGCCCTCCTCCAAGTGCGCAACCGCGCCTCGTTTCACCTACGCCCTCGCCCTTGAGACACTCCCCAAC
>JARJMV020000193.1 GCA_029335935.2 bacterium | reverse complement strand
CGTGCGGTCGCGCCGCGTTGGACGATGGGCGATGTGCTACACATCTCGCCCGACGCGCGGTTCGTAGAGACTGTAGAGGTTTGGCTCAAAAAGTTGGAATCACAGCGCGCGTCGCTGCCGACGCCGCTCCAAACGCGGTTGGAGGCGTATGCGCGCACGGTGCGCACCTACGCCAACGACGAGCTGTCGCGGCGCTTGGGCTGGATGACGCGCGTACCGCCGCTGATTGAGGGTGAACGCATCTACCTACCGCTCTATTCCGACGGGTTCAGCTTCTCGCTGGTTGCCGTCAGTGAGGACGGGGGCGAGCGTTGGAAGCCCAGCCTGCCCATTCTGGGAGCGGGCGCGGTGCAACCCAGCCTGCTGCGCCGCAAAGATGGTGCGCTCGTCGCCTACCTGCGCGACAACGGACCCCCTCCCAATCGCGTGTTTGTCGCCTATTCGCACGATAACGGCCACACTTGGACGGAGGCGACGAAGACCGACCTGCCCAATCCGGGCTCGAGCGTCGCCGCAGCGGCTCTGCACACAGGCGAGTGGCTGCTGGTAGGCAACGATACCGAACAGGGACGCCATCAGCTCGCCGTCTGGCTCTCGAACGACGAAGGACGCAGCTGGCAACTCATGCGCTATTTAGAAAAGGACGCCCCCGGCAGAGGCCGATACTCCTACCCGTGCGTTCTCCAAGCGCGTGATGGAACGATTCATGTGACCTACAGTTATGCTTTAGAGCGCGACGATTTACCTCGCGACGAGCACGGACGCCCCAAGCGCAGCGCCATCAAGTGGGCGCGGTTCGACCTCGCGTGGCTCCTGCGCGGCAAATGAGTACCGCTCAAGACGCCGTCGGGCTGTACCTGACGATGTTCCTGCTGTTGCTCTTGTTGGGCTACGGCTTGCGACGCGGGGGCGTGCTGACGGAGCAGACGACGGTCTGGCTGGCGCGGCTGGTGTCGCTGGCGCCGTTGCCTGCGCTGGTGCTAAGCGCGCTCGCCAAGGCTTCGCTCTCGCCCACCCTGCTAAGCGTGTGGGGTATGGGCATCGCGTCAGTGTGGTTGAGCATGGCGTTGGCGTGGACGCTGGGCGGAGTGTTGCGTCTTACGCCGTCCACGCGCGCCCTGCTTACGGTGCAGGGCAGCATCAGCAACACGGGGTTCTTGGGCACGCCCTTGATTGCCTCGCTCTACTTGAACGAGCCGAACATCATCGCCGCCGCCGTGACCTACGACATGGGCGTCACCAGCGTGATGATACACCTCGTGGGCGCGCGGCTGCTCTCGCGCTTCGGTGAGGCGACCCACGCTGGAGAGACACAGGGGCTAAAACGCTTGGCGCAGATGCCCGTGTTCTGGGCGACGCTGGTCGGCTACGCCCTGATGATTACGCGCCTGCGCCTGCCAGAACCGCTGATGTTTACGCTGGAACGATTGGGACAAACCACCACGCCGCTGGTGCTGCTGGCAATCGGCGGGATGCTCCACTGGCAGGTGCTAGGCACACGCTGGAAGGCTGTCGCGCTGATTGTGGGCTTCAAAACGCTCCTAATGCCCCTCCTAATGCTGGGCTTGCTGCGTCTCGCAGGGCTACCCGATTTCGCCGCGCGGGCGCTGCTGCTCCAAAGCGCGATGCCCACCGTGATGGTGAGCGCAGTCTACGCCGCAGCGTTCAAAGTGGAACCCGAGCTGGCATCTGGTGTGGTGGTCGCCTCGACGGTGGTCGCGCTTGCGCTGTTGCCCGTGTGGATGCAAATCCTCTGAAAAAAATAGGTGGAGCCTTTGCAGGCTCCACGAGAGGGAGGTTGGGTTAACAAGGCTGTGCGGTCTGCTCTGCCACTTGTGCAGGAGCATCCCTATTATAATTCAGTTTTTATCGAGATGGAGCTGTTAAATTTGCCAGAGTCAGCGCAGGGTGCGTAGCGCAACACGGGCAGGCGCGCCATCTGCGCCTTCTATCAATAGGGGCAGGCAGAGCAGCTCATATGCGCCTGCTTCCACACCGCTCAAGTTCAGCCCCTCGATGATAATCTTGCCTGCACCGCAGAGGATGTGATGCACTTCAGGCTTGGACGCGCCATACAGCTCTACCGAGAGGTAGTCGATGCCGATGACATCGATAGCGCGGCGCACGATCCACTCCGCTGCATCGGGCGTGAGGGCAACATGCGCTTTGTTGAACTCGGTTTCGCGCCCCCAGAGCGCGCTGTTGTCGGTTCTGAGCAGTAGGCGCGTAATGGTAGGGGGAATGCGGGCGTTTTCAAGCGCGTCGGCAGTTATTTGGGGGAGACCGCGTAAATCAGCCACATAGGCGTAGCCAACCAACCGTGCAAGCGGAATTTCGTGGACGCGCTTGCCCGCATCGTCGAAGTGCCAAGGGGCGTCGATATGCGTGCCCGAATGGGTTCCCAACCGCAGTTGCGAGCCGTTGGCGATTGCGCCCTCGGCGATCCGCGCCACAGGGATAAGCTCGAACGGCGCGTCGCCTGGATAGGTCGGCATCGGCTGCCTGAGCGGGACGCTAATGTCGATAAGCATCGCGTGGGGATTATACCAAGCGAGGCGGGACTAATTGCGCCGAGATGCCTCGCTGAACTCGGCACAACAGGTTCACGGAGGCGTTGTCCTGGAACTGCCTAGAGCGAATCTCGTCGGCTGGACACCCCCCGTGGCTTGGCCAGTCTTGTCCAAGCAGCGCTCGTCGGCGGTGACGCCTACGGTACGGGTTTTGTTTGTCGTCGTCGGGGACGCCGACGGTACGGT
>JARJMV020000222.1 GCA_029335935.2 bacterium | reverse complement strand
TCGACAATCAGGCGAGTGCGGGGGGCATCGTGCTGCTGGCATGCGCCCTCATCGCGCTCCTGTGGGCGAAAACGCCGCTGGGAAACTACTACTTCAACCTGTGGATGAAGCCCGTGGAGGTGCGCAACGGCAACGTTGTTGTCATCGACAAGCCCCTCATCCTCTGGATTAACGAAGGCTTGATTGCGGTCTACTACTTTCTGGTGGGGATGGAGATTAAGCGCGAGCTGTTGGTGGGCGAGTTGCGTTCGCCGCGCAAAGCCGCGCTGTCGAAGGCGGCGGCGTTGGGGGGGATGGTTGTGCCTGCGCTGATTTATGTCGCGTTGAACTGGGGCACGCCCGAGGTTCGGGGCTGGGGCGTGCCGATGGCGACCGATATCGCGTTCGCGCTGGGCGCACTCGCGCTGCTGGGCCCACGCGCACCGCTCGCCCTCAAAGTGTTCCTCACCGCGCTCGCCATCGTGGACGACCTGGGCGCCGTGATGATTATCGCCGTGTTCTACACCGAGAATCTCAAAACCGACATGCTGCTCTACTCGCTGGCGTTCTGGGGCGCGATGATTGCGATGAACCGTCTGGGCGTGCGCAACCCTCTTATCTATTTTATCGTGAGTTTAGGCATGTGGTACTTCATGCTCAAGTCGGGTGTGCATGCGACGGTAGCGGGCGTGCTGGGCGCGTTCGCAATCCCTGTGCGCTCGCGGATAGACCCCGAACTGTTCATGGCGCGCGTGCGTGAGTACCTGAACCGCTTCGACCAGCCCACCCCTGAACGCACGATTATTCTCACACCCGAACAGCAATCGGCAGTGGAAGCAATCGAGCGCGAAGCGTTGCGCGTGCAGTCCCCCTTGCAGCGTCTGGAGCACCAGCTGCACTATTTTGTGGCGTTCGCGGTGATGCCCATCTTCGCGCTGGCGAACGCAGGCGTCACCTTGGGCGGCGAGAACGGCGTGGATTGGACAAGCCGCGTGATTTGGGGCATCGCACTCGGACTGCTCATCGGGAAGCCGCTGGGGATTAGCCTCTTCGCGTGGATGGCTGTGAGGCTGGGGCTGGCGCAGTTGCCTCAAGGCATCAATTTCATTCACATCACAAGCGTCGGCTTCCTCGCGGGGATTGGCTTCACGATGGCACTGTTCATCGGCGGGCTGGCATTCTCAGGCGACGAGCTGAACTACGCCAAGCTGGGGGTTCTCAGCGGCTCCGCGCTGGCGGGCGCAATCGGGTTCACTATGCTCAAACGGTGGACGAAACCTCAGCCGCATCTGGAGTAAGCTCAACGCGGTTGGCGCGTCATCATCGCCACGAACTCGTTGAAGAACGGGCGGCTATCCCACGGACCAGGCGCCGCCTCTGGGTGGTACTGTAAGGTGATGACCTTCAAATCTCGATGGCGCACCCCCTCCACCGTGTGGTCGTTCAGGTTGATATGGGTGAGTTCCAGCCCTGTACCCGCGAGGCTATCGGGGTCTACCGCGTAGCCGTGATTCTGGGCGGTGATGTCCACACGCCCGGTGAGCAGGTTCTTCACTGGGTGATTGCCGCCGCGATGCCCGAACTTGAGTTTGTAGGTGTGCGCACCCAGCGCTAAACACACCAGCTGATTGCCCAAGCAGATGCCTGCGATAGGGACTTTGCCCAGCAGTTGGCGCACGGTCTCCACGACTGGCTGCAGGCGCGCGGGGTCGCCCGGTCCAGGCGAGAGCAGCACACCATCGGGCTGATAGGCAAGGATATCGGAGGCAGGCGTCGTGGCGGGCAGGATGATAGAGCGCACGCCCAGACTTGCCAAGCGGCGCGGGATGTTCCACTTCACGCCGCAATCTAATATCACGACGCGCTGGCGATACGAGTCGTCGGGCGCGTCCATCGGCTCGATGCCGTTGCGCCCCCACTTGTAGGGCTGCGGGGTGGTGACCCGATAGACGAAATCCTCCTCGTCATAGCGCGGGGCGGTCTGCAGGCGGTGGAGCGCCGTTTCAGGCGTCTCGTCGGTGGTGATGGTCGCCATCATCACGCCGTGATGGCGCACGCGCAGGGTGACGGCGCGAGTGTCGACGCCTGCGATGGCGACCACCTGCCGCGCCGCTAAATAATCATGCAACGCTTGACGGGCGCGCCAGTTGGAAGGCGTATCACATGCCTCACGCACGACAAAGCCTGCTGCCTGCGCCTGACGCGACTCGTCGCCCTCATCGCTGATGCCGTAGTTGCCTATCAGGGGATAGGTCATCAGCACAATCTGCCCTGCATAGGAAGGGTCGGTCAGAATCTCTTGGTAGCCTGTCATGCTGGTGGTGAACACCAGCTCGCCCGTCGCGCGCCCTGTTGCGCCCAGCGACTCGCCCGTAAACACACTGCCGTCTTCCAGCGCCAGATACGCTTTCATTCGGCGGGAAAGTATACCCGTTGCATCGAGTTGTTGGCGCTGTACGATTGAGCCCACGCTTGCGCGACGCGCTCCATCGATTGTGTGAGGCTGATGGGGCGTATGCCAATCCAGAAGATGAGCGCAACTAAGGGCAATACCAGCGCGAGTTCGACGGGGCGCAAATCAGGCAGCTCGCGCCAGCGGGCAGGCGTCGGTCCGTAGAACACGCGTTGGAACATCCACAACATATAGACCGCCGCCAGCACCGTGCCTGATACGCCCAGCACGACCCAGCCGACAGGATATGCGCCCGCGTGCGCCGACTTGTACGCCCCCAGCAAACATAAGAACTCGCCCACGAAGCCGTTCGTGCCAGGTAGCGCAACCGACGCCAGCATCACCATCAGAAACAGCGCCGCCAGGAGGGGCATCTGCTGTTTTAGCCCGCCCAACTCGCTAATTTGCAGCGTGCGCGTACGCGCCTCCAGCATCCCCAGCAGCAGGAACATCGCGCCCATCGTCACGCCGTGATTAATCTGTTGCAGCGCGCCGCCGATGAACCCTTCAGGCGTGAGCGAAAATAGCCCCATCAGAATAAACCCAGCGTGGCTCACCACCGCGAACAGCGCGACACGCTTGATGTCGCTCTGCATCGCCGCCACAATCGCGGCGTACACAATCGCAATCGCCGCGAGGCTAATCATAATCGGGGCAAACGCAATCGCGGCGTCGGGGAACAGCGGTATCGCGAACCGCATGAAGCCATACGCGCCCGTCTTCAGAAACACCACCAGCAACGGCATCGGCGCCGCGCCCATCGCTTGGGGCCACCATGTGTGTAGCGGAACCAAGGGCAACTTCACCGCGAACGCCAACGCGAAGCCCCAAAACAGCCAACTCTCCAAGTTCGCTGGCAACCCCTGCTGCCACACGAACGCCTGCAGGCGCGGCAACTCAAAAGTTAACACATTATACACCTTCTGATGCTCGAACGCCAGCACCATCGAGGCAATCAGCATCAGCAGTGAGCCGAGGAAAGTGTAGAGGAAGAACTTCAGCGCGGCGGCGGCGCGATCGCGTCCACCCCACAAACTAATCAGAAAGTAGGACGGCACAAGCGTCAGCTCGAAAAACACATAGAATAGGATTAAGTCCAGCGCCATGAACACACCCAGCAGTGCAGTCTCCAGCACCAGCATCCAGATGAGGAACTCGCGCACGCGCTCTTGGATGTTGAACGACAGCGCGACGGCGAACACGCTCAGCAACGCGGTCAGCCCCACCAGCCACAAGCTCACGCCGTCGATGCCCAGCAAGTAGCTCACTCCGTAGTCGGGCAGCCAGGCGAACCGCTCCACGAACTGGTAGCCTGTGAGGCTCGCATCAAAGCCCAGAAACAGCACGGCAGCCATGCCCAGCGTAATCAGCGTGATGGTCAGCGCGACGGCGCGGGCAATTAAGTCCTGTCCTTTGGGAACGCCGATGAGCAGCAACGCGCCAATCAAGGGCGTCCAGAGCGTCCAGCTCAGCGCCAGCAATGTCCAATCCATGACGGGCGAATTGTACCCTATCAGGCGGTTCAGGTACACTAACAGGGTATGCGCATTCGGGTGCTGAAGTTCGGCGGCACGAGCGTCGACACGCCAGAGCATCGGCTGATGGCGGCGCGCAAGGTCATCCAGTGCATCGAGTCGGGGGCGCGCCCTGTGGTGGTGGTCTCGGCGATAGGCAGGCGC
>JARJMV020000176.1 GCA_029335935.2 bacterium | reverse complement strand
CGGGGAGGTAATGGGGCACATGCTACGCGGAGCGAATGTCGGGCTGATGTTCATGAGGCAAGTCGCAATGGCAGATGACTACTCGCATGTTTGGGTCAGCGATACGATTGTGGATAACCGATGCTTCTACAGCGCACGTGGGGTGATGGAGTTGGTTCCCCTCTACCTCTATCACCAAGAGTCGGATGGGAGTGTCGTGCGCGAGGTGAACCTGCGTGCGGAGTTTCTGCAGGCGTTGGGGGTGGAGGCGTTGCCAGAGGAGGTATTGGCGTATCTCTACGCGGTGTTGCATGCGCCGTCGTATCGGGCGCGCTATGCCGAGTTTTTGCGCCGCGATTTTCCACGCATCCCCTTACCCCGCGACGCCGAGCAGTTCCACGCGCTGGCACAGTTGGGGCAGGAGCTGATGGCGCTGCACCTACTGCGCCATCCGGGGCTGGCGCACTCGCCTGTGAAGTTTCCCGTCGCGGGTAGCAACACGGTCGAGAAGGGCTTCCCGCGCTACGAGGCGGAGAGCGTGTGGATTAATAAGACGCAATACTTCGCGGGCGTCTGCGAGGCGGTGTGGCAGTTTCAGGTGGGGGGCTATCAGGTATGCGACAAGTGGCTCAAAGACCGTCGGGGGCGCACGCTCAGCAACGCCGAGGTGGAGACCTACCGCAAGATCGTTCATGCGCTGGGCGAAACGCTGCGGCGGATGGAGGCGTTGGATGAGTGGCTGGTATAATCCCCCTGCGACGCGCGTGAACTATTGGGCGCTGAGCGCGTTCTGGCTGGGCGTGAGCGTGCATTGGGCGGCGTTTCTGACGATTGCGATGCAGGCGCGCGTGAACGACCTCGCCCCCGAAGCGCAGCGCGGCGTGTATCTGGCGTGGCTCGCGGCGGCGGGCGCGCTCATCTCCACCGTAATCGAGCTCATCGCCGGTCCCATCAGCGACCGCTGCGACTCGCGCTGGGGCAGGCGACGCCCGTTTATCCTCTGGGGCACCCTGCTGAGCTTGCCGTTCATCGTGCTGTTTATGACCACGCAGAGCTTCGCGATGCTGGTGCTTCACTTCGTGGCGATTCAGCTCTTTCTGAACTGGGCGAACGGACCGTATCAGGCGGTGATCCCCGACTATGTACCGCCCGAACGGCACGGGCTGGCGTCGGCATATATGGGGATGATGACGCTGGTGGGCACGCTGTGGGGGCTGGCGATTGCGGGTGCGCTGCTGGGCGAGCCGCCGCTCCTCTTAGGCGAGCTGTCGCGCCCCACGCGCCTGCAGCTGGTGGGGTGGGTGTTGGTGGTGTTTCTGCTGACGACGATGCTGTGGACGGCGCTGGGCATGCGCGAGCCACCGTGGCGCCCCAACCACCCCGACGAGAAACGGCTGCGCCTCGCGCTGTTCGTCAACATCTGGCTGCGCGAGCTGCCCAACTTCCGCTGGGTGGTGGTCTCGCGCTTTGTGTTCAACATGGGCTTTTTCACGGCGCTCTTTTTTCTGGAGTTCTACCTGCGCGACACGATTGGGCTGAAGGGCGCCGCGCCGCAACATGCGTTCGGCTTTATGGCGACGGCGACGCTCACGGGCGTGCTGGGCAACTGGCTGGCGGGCGTGCTTGCCGACCGAATGAGCAAGAAGCAGATGATCTACGCCTGTATCGCGCTGATGTGCGCCTGCGCAGGGCTGTTCCTGACGGCCCAGAACCTGACCTTAGTTTATCTCACGGGCGCGCTGTTCGGGGTGGCGTGGGGCGCGTATGCGGCGGTGGACTGGGCGTTGGCGAGCAACCTCGTGCCGACGCACGAGTCGGGGCGCTATATGGCGATTTGGCATATCGCGATGACGATGCCGCAGGTGGTCGCGCCGCTGATTGCGGGACCGCTGGGCGACTGGCTGAACGCGCAGTACGGCTTGGGGACGGGCTGGCGGTGGATATTTCTGCTTGCGCCGATCTACTTCCTCGCGTCGGCATGGCTGCTGAAACCTGTGCAGGAGCGACCTGTCCGAGAAGCAGGCGTTCAGGAATAGTTGGCAGGAGGTATGACGCATCGGGCGCGTTGGTGTTGACGGAGGCGGGGTGTACGAGCAAGAGCGTTAGAAGCTCGAGCCAGACGAGATGGGCGTGGAAGCCTCAAGGCGTCCAATAGCAGGAAAAAGGTGCGCTATGTCATAATTAGAGTGGGAACCTAACTAAGAACCGCCGCTGTCTAAAGCGGTGAGGACGAAGGGGCACAACGATGAGACGAGGATTTACGCTGGTAGAGCTGCTAACGGTGATCGCGATAATCGCCATTCTGGCGGCGATTATCTTTCCTGTGGCGGGCACGGTGCGCGAGAATGCGCGCAAGAGTCGCTGCTCGTCGAATCTGAGCCAGATTTTCGTGGCGTTGCAAAACTATAAAGACGATTTCCGCGCCTATCCGCCCGTGCTGGGTGCATACGCCGTGGATGCCAATGGTAACCTGACTTGCAACCCTGCGCAGGCTGTGCCGTTTAACCTGGCGCCGAAACCGCTCGGCGGCTACCTCAAGAACGACGAGATTTTCTACTGCCCGAACAACCCCATCGACGACAAGCGCCTCATCACACCGGCGGTCTATCCTCAAGGACACGCACTGGCTGGTCAGCCTGTGCGCTTGCGCCCCGACGACAATAGTAGCCCCATCGTGTGCTTCTACCGATACGATAGCTATAGCACGGGGCGCATCGGGCAAAGCAGCAACCATGAACTGCACTACGCGCTTTTCTGGTCGAATCAACAACTCAACGCGCGTGAGAACCAACTGAATCAAGGAGCGACGAGCTATGGCTTAGGCTATTTTGACAACCCGATTGGTCCCAAGCCCACCGACAACCCGCGCCAGCTCGGTTATCGCAACCCCGACACGACCGCTGTGGTCACTTGGTGTAGCTATCATCGTTCTTATTCGGGTAATGTACCGAACCGCGCCAAGAGCGACATCGTGCTGTTTCTGACGGGGAATGTGAAAGTGATGGACTCTGTCCAGATGTTCCAGTCCCCGTACACGATGCGCCCATAACGCGGCGCGACCACTGCGGAGTGCCTGCACCCCGTAGCACGGACACTCCTGTCCGTGCCGTGAAGGTGCAGGATTGCACGAGCAGGCATGCTTGTGCTACAGTAGCTTGGACATTCTTGTCCAAGCACACTGCGCACGGAAATGTTCGTGCTACAGTAGCTTGGACGGTCTTGTTCAAGCTAAATGCACGGACAGGAATGTCCGTGCTACAGTAGCTTGGACGGTCTTGTTCAAGCTAAATGCACGGACAGGAATGTCCGTGCTACAAGGGGCGATAACTATGGTAGGCATGGGTAGACAGCAACGCGGCGCCTCGCTGGTCGAGGTGCTGGTGGTAATGGGAATCTTGGCGATAGGGATATTGGCGTTCATTCGCCTGTATCCGAGTGGCTTTCTGGCGTTGAAGCGCTCGGGGCAGAGCGACGCAGCCACGCGCCTTGCGCAGCAAGAGATGGAACGGCTCAAATCGCGCGCAGCGAACCTGCCGCGCCTGATTGCGCCCACCAGCTACGACTTCTCGGGCAGCGAGCCGACGCTGGTCGTCGATCCGTCCATCGACCCGAACGATTTGGGCGTGCAGCCGAACTTGCCGAGCGGCTTCCCTGTGCAGTACGCCAGCGGCGTGAATCGCTTCCGCCGCGTCACGGGCGAGCGGGTGAACTTGGGCCTGCCCGGTCCCACGCTCGGCAGCCGCAACGAGCTGACTGAGGGGATTGTCTACACCACGCTCTTTGCGCCGATAGCCCAAGCGAGCGCGGGCGGCGTGCCCGACGAGTACCTCACCGTCACAGGCGCACCCATGCGACGCCTCATCCTGGATTCTGACTACCAACGCCCCAACATCCGCCTGTTCGAGTACGGCATCGACTACAACGCAGGCAAAGTGCTGTTGCGCCCCCTGCGCGGCGCGCCGATACGGTACCTGGTGGAGTTCTCGGTGGTCTATGTCGCACCGAGCGGGCGCGTGGAGTCGCTGCAGCTGACCGAGATTATCACCCTGCCGCCAACCTTCCCCAACCCGCCTACGCCCGTGTGGGTCGACCTCTCGATCCCGAACGATATCCAAACTGGCGTCTTGGGGATAGCGCCCTTCTCGGATGTGGTGTCGCGCCTGTTCGAACGGCTGCCTGCCAACGCCTCATGGAGCGAGGAATCGCCCTACGAATACAAAGTGCTAAACGCGCTCACAGGCACGATTTTAATCAACCCGAAGGCGTCGGGCTTCTACGAGCGGTACTGGCGTGGCACGCGCCCGCTGGAAGCCTATGTGAGCTACTTCGTGCATGACTGGTCGGTTATGCGCGAGGAATTCACCGTGCCGAACTCAGGGCGTCTGCGCCTTGCCTTCTCCGACCTCAAACAGGTGGGCGACCTGCTGGACGACCAATCCACCTACACTGGGATGGGGCTGGGCAGTGATGCGAACAACAATCCGCTCCAAGCCGACTTGATTCTCGTGGACCTGCTGACCGGACTGGCCGCCTACTTCCGTCAGGGGCAACAGATCCCCGATAACCAGCTCGCGCCGAGCCTGCGCGACCAGCTACTGCCCAATCTTGGAGCAACTATCGACTATGCTACAGGCAGTGTGCAGATAAACAACCCCAACATGCGCGGACGCAAAGTGCGCGTGTTTTACCGAGTCCACGAGAACTGGACCATCTCCGTGCAAAAAGCTGCCGACCGCTACTATCTGGTGCGCGACCCGCGCACGCTGACGGTCGATAGCTGCTGGTACGACTTTGAAGCTGCGTATAATGGCGACACCAGCGACCGTGCGCGCCGACTCTACTTCACCCCCAGCGAGTCGGGCAAGACGGTGCTGCTGCGCGAATACTGGTATGTCGATGGGAACGGGCGCACCCAACGCGGCACGAACGGCGTGTTCAAAATCCGCGATGTGCTGGAGGGCGGGCTGGCTTACCTCGACCTGCGCGATGTACACCCCAACGCGGCACGCTGGGACCCAGGCGTCACGGGCCAGGCAGTGCGCGGCGTGCAAGGGCTCTCGGTCAAGGTGCGCGTCACCCACGAGCCGCCCGGACGACGCACGCGCACCGACTTCGATATGTTATTGCCCGTCCGAGATTGACACGGGAACCCCCACCCAACAGAGTGAGTCCAAACAGGGAGGCACAACATGCGGTTTCAGCAGGCATATCGGGATAGACAGGCAGGCTTTACGCTGGTCGAGCTGTTGGTGGTGATTGCCATCACGGCGATTCTGCTCGGCTTGTTGTTCATCCCGCTCGTTCAGGGCTTCCGCCTAACACGACAAGGACAAATTCAAGCGCAAGCACAAGACGCCACACGCCTCGCCATCAATCAGTTTACGAACGACCTCAAGCGTGCCGCCTATGTGTTCGACAACGCTGACCGCGTGGTCAATCTGCCTGTGTTGAACGGGTCGGGGCAACTCGTGAGCGTCCCGATGCGCTACGCCGTCATCGACATGGTCGCCCCTGCCTATGGCGACCCGTCGCAAGAGTCCAACGACCCCACTTCCGACATTCCTATCGGTCCATACGGTGAGCCAGACGCGGAGCTGGCAGTTCCTATCTCGCCCGGACGCACGGTGATCCGCTACTTCATCGGGCTGATGGACAACAATAGCCCCTACTTCAACCCCGACGAGGTCGCTTTGGCGGCGGCGACGCAGCCCGAAAACTACGCCGTGCTGTATCGCGCCGAGTTCCGACTCTTTGTGCGTCAGGGCAATCAGTGGGTGCTGAACCCCGAACTGTTTGACAATATCGGCGAGTTTTTCGACCCGAACTTCTTCTACGGTGCTAAGCGCGCTGCGTGGCGCAAGATTGCCAAGCCCATCGTGCCCCTCGGACAAGTGGACATGGTGAACCTGACCTACGACAGCAACGGCAACCCGATTGTGGAGCCGTTGATGCAGCTGACGCCCGCGCTGGCGGTGAACCAGATGGGCGCCCCGATAGAGACCGATACTCTCGGCGACGAGGGCGCAGGCGCCGCGCCGCTCCAAATCCGATTTCCGCAAGGCTTGTGGGATGTGAACCCCGAAACTTTCCGACTCGTGGCGTTCCGCAGCCGCCCCGACGCGCGACAACGCAACGAGACGCTCCGCTACTTCTACGCCGCACCGAACGGCAACGGCGAGTGGTACCTGCGCTACTACCGCGCAACGCCCGACGGGCAAGAGTACGACCAGTGGGTGGCGAACCTCACGCGCATCCAACAGATGGTCCATACAGGCGTACCGCAACCCGACTGGTTCAACACAAGCCTCAACTACTACACCGACGCCGAGCCGATGGCGTTCTATGTCAACGCTGAGGCAGGACTGATCGATATGGCGCTACCCTGGTGGTTCCAGTTCCCGCCGCAAGGCGTGGCGTTCAATACGGGCGCGTATCTCACCCCCTTCAACGACAGCACGCCCAACACCAACACCATCAACGGACGCTACAACGCCGCGTATCGCAGCGACCTGAACAATGCGCCCAACATCCGACGCTACCTCTCGTTGATGGACTTGGACAACGACGGCGTGATGGACGGCACCACAAACCACCTGACCTACCCCACAGCATCCATCGTGCCCGGCTCGGAGATTGTTATCGGTCCCGACCAGCGCCCAGGTCCCAATTACGGCAACCCGGTACGCTACCAGCGCGTCTCGTCGGCGACAGCGGCGCCAGGGCTGAACCAGTACCGCATTCTGTATGAGGACGCCGTGCCCTACGCGGAGGTGCTGACCAACTACGGCTTCACACCGCAACTGCTGCGCGGCTACATCGAGTTCTACAGCGACCCGAACACACCGCTGCCCCCCAACAGCGCTATTGTGGTGACCTTCCACTATCGATTCAACTTGAGCGGCGACAGCTATGTGGCGGACTACCAGACACGACGACTGATGAATCTCAAGATGGGGCTGAAGTTCTACGGGGCGCAGCAGCCTGTGAACTACGCGCTCACGACGCAGTTAGAGGCGCCCAATATCGTTCAGGCGCGTGGGAGGTAAGGAGATAGGGACTATGGCACGCAGATACACACAACGCGGTCAGACGCTGGTGATTGCCCTGCTGGTCAGCTTTGTGCTGCTGATACTGGGCGGCGTCTTCATCACGGTAATCGCCCGCAATATTCTGAATGTGCAGCAGTCGCGGGAACGGCTCAGTGCGCAGTTCTTCGCCGAGTCGGGACTGCAATACGCGATCGACCAGCTGGTGCGCAGCGAGTTTGGCGCGGACTGGCGTCCCATCCCCGACAATATCACCACGCCGACCGATCCCGACTACTTCTGGCTCAAGCCCTACGACCCTGCCGACGGCACGGGCGGCTACACGCGCGTCAACCTCCAAAATGGGCGCGCGCTTATCCGAGTCTCCTACCAGCCCTCCGGGCCCGTCCATCGGCAGCCTGTAATTAAAATCGAGTCGGTCGGGCGCGTGGGCGTGCTCGACCCGAACGACCCCACCACCTTCAACCTCGCAGACCGCTCCAGCCGCGCCGAGCGGGTCGCCTACATGCAGATTGGCACGATCGACTACCTACGCTTTGTGATGAACAAAGAGCAGCGTGGAACGCTGATGGATTTGGGCGCGCAAGATATCGGTATCGGCGTGCCCTACCGAACGATTTTAGGCGAGCCGGGCAGCGGCGGCGGCTCGCTGCTGGTGAACGGCAACCTGCGCTTCAACGGCGCGGTGGAGATAGCGGTCGACCCTGCGCTGGGCGAGCGCGTGTTTGTGGCAGGTGAGGTGAGCCTCGCCAACGGCGCACAGGTGCAGCTGCGCGTCGGGGCGAACGCCTTCAACCTGTTGCCCAGCAGCGCCGCGAACTTCACCACGGTGAACGGCTTGTACCGCGATGGACGCCCTATCACCGCCGCCGACGGCTACCCACGCGCGATTGCCTACATCGAGCCGCCGCGCATGGATACCGTCGACCCCGCCACGAACCAACCGCGCTACGCCGCCGCCACCCAAGAATCGGGCATCTGGCGACAGCGACCCAACGGCGTGTGGTTCAACACAGGGCAGTACGGCTTCGGACGCGGGATCTACATCAATAACGCGCTCGATACCCAGCAGGAGAGCCGAAGCTTTCTGGGCGGCTACACCCTGCGCGGCGACTGGGTGAACCCCGGACGCTCCCGCTTTTGGAACGGTCCGTTCTACGAGCCGCCTGGCGCATTCATCGAACTGGTGGAAGTCATCGATGCCAACGGCGCCATCCGCGCGCAAGGGTTCCGCATCACGCGCAACCAAGCCGAGCCACGCGATGTATGGTACAGCCCCCTCACAGGGCTACCCACCAACCTCAAAACGATGAACTTCTTCTTCCGCAATCCCAGCAACCCGAACGACCCAACGCTCACCAGTGAACTCACGCAGGGCGACCCCAGCTTCGATGTGCCGTTCAACGGCGTGATTTACGCGGAAGGCAATGTGCGCATCAAGGGGCGCATCCCCTCTGGCAGGCAGATCACGATTGTCACAAATGGTACGGCATATATCGAGGGCAACATCGTTAAAGGCGATGAACGCTCTGCGCTCGCGGTTATCGCCAAAGACTATGTGTGCGTCAATACCACGCAGTTCCTGCAGCGCACCTTCGACAGCCCCGCCAGCGCGCAGGGCGACCCCACCAATGTCGAATCACCCTACTTCTTCGAGGTGTTGCCCGACCAGCCGATGAAGCTCTTGTTCAGCTTTGGAATAGACCCGACGCAGTACACGGGCAACTTTGGCGGGTTGCGCTTGCACTTGCGCCACGCCTCCAGCGGCGCCGGCTCGTTCATCAACCTGTTGGTGAACCCGTCGGAGTTTACCGACCCGTTCTATCGGTTCAACATTCCTGGCTTTCCCGATGTGATGTACCCACTGGGGCGCAGCACGCTGCAGGTCTCCCCGAACTACGAGAAGGTCGCGCTGCCCCTGACGCCGCCGCCCGCTGGCTCGAGCTATAGCTTTGCGCCGCAACCGGGCATCGTGAACCTGTTGCAACTGCAGCTGCAACCGATATCGAATCTGGGCGATTTTCAGCTGCCCACCGACAACTCGCCGTATCGGCTCAGCGCGGCGGCGATACAGCCGTTGGATATCCGTATTGAAGCGGCGCTGTTCGCTCAGGAAGGTAGCTTCTTCGTAATCCCAGGCTACTGGTTCAATACCGACCCTCAAGACACTCGCGCGAACTTCGCCGCACGCGGCGTGCGCCCCGCAGGCGTCGCCTCGCCCGAGTTCCCGTTCTACGGCGAACCGCTGGACATCAGAATCACGATTGTCGGGTCTATCGCCGAGAATTTCACGGCGTCGCTCGGCGACCAGACCGAGTGGTTGCGCAAGTGGGGCTGGATCCCCCGACGCTACGGCAACTCGAACCTCGAGATACCACTACAACATCAGACCCACTTCCACGACGCGGCGCAGCAGTATGCAGTGAACCTGCGGATGCGCCATGATCCCGCGTTCCGCAGCCCGAACCTCATCGGGCGCGTGGCGTACGATCCGACACAAGACCCCTCCGGGCAACACCCAGGCAGGCTGTTGCCGCCCATCCCACGATTGCCCGTGTGCCCGAAACCGATTTTCGCAGGCGATATCCGACCGTAAGGCGGAGGCAGAAACAATGAGACGACTGAAGCAGATTCTGGTAGGCGCATTTGGCTTGATAGCAGCGAGCGCGTTTGCGGACGGGCGCGGCTACGAACCGCGCGCCGTGACGGTCAACGCAGGCGTGGTGGTGTTCGGTGATAACGATACCCTCGCACGCGATATCTACACCTTCTACGCGATGGATCGGCGCACCGACCTCAAACCGCTGGGGCTGGTGTTCCGCAATCCCTATGCACGGACTGGCGAGCCGCGTAATCGCTCCGCCTATTGGCAAGTCGATGTGAGCCGATTGAACGATAATCAGCTGGCGCGCTATCAGATACTGTTGCTCAGTCGCACGAACTGGGGCGGTATGACCGCCGAAATCCGCGAGAAGCTGCGCCGCTTCGTGGATGGCGGCGGCGTGCTGTGGGTCGATGCGCCCGCCTCAGGCGCTGTCGGCAGGCTCTTCTTCCCTGAAGTGGAGCCTGTCAACAACACAGCCCCTATCAACATCGTGAATATCAACCATCCGCTGCTGCGCGGCTACTACACGCTCACGCCTGCCGAAGTGGCAAGCTTGGGCTTGCGCGGGCGCGGCTTCGGTGGCGGCGCACTCGATATCAGCGCGAACCGTCCCCTCCTGCAAATTGTGGTCGCTGTGAACGCCAACACACCTGTCATCGCTGCTGCGACCTACGGCGCAGGGCGTATCATCGTGAGCAACGCGCGTATCGCCGCCGCCATCAACGCGCCTCTCGTGCGCAGCGACGGCACCGTGCCCTCTCAAGCCCTCGAGTTCCGTATGGAAGCCGTGCCCGACCTGGAGCTCAAGTTCGCCTATAACCTCATCCGATGGGCAGGCGCAGGCAGCAGCGACGCCTTCAATCAGCGACGCGCGAACGCTATCGCCGACCAGTACGGCGCACCGTTAGCGATACGCTGGCGCGACCGCAACACCACCTACAATCTCGCGAATGGAACCCCCGTCGTCTATGGCGGATTGGTGTTCGTGGTCAGTGGGGGTCGGCTCATCTGTTATGACGCGCTCCCCCAACGCGACCTCGACGGCGACGGACGCGCCGACGACGGCATCTTAGACTTCGAGCAGGGCGAGAGCTTCGATAAAGTCTGGGAAGTGAACTTGGGCGGTCAATCCTCACCGCCTGTAGTCGTGGAGACGCAGCAAGGCTTGCAGGTAATCGTGGTGGTGGGGACTCAGGTGCGCGGTTATTGGGCATTGCCGCGCGACGCGCAAGGACGCATTCCGCCCGTCGGTCAGCAGGTATGGACGGTCAACTCGCCTGCGCCGGGCGCGTCTACGCCGACTACCGCCGATGGGCAAATCCCCGCGCCCATTGTAATCGACAACACGCTGCTGCTGGTACCCTCGTTCCACCAAGCAGGCTCTCAGAACTCGGCAGGGTTCTACGCGGTGCTGCTGAGCAACCCGCCGCAGGTTGTGAACAGTCAGAACGTCTTCCCCACGGAATGGTTCCAGCCGCGCACAGGCAACGCAGGCAACTGGCTGCTGCCGGCAGTGGCAGGCTATGTGCCGAATCTTGCGCAGGGCGGCGGCAACGATGTGATGGTCTACTTCGGCGCGCAACGCGACATCGGCGGCACAGGCTCGCAGCAGCTGGAGGGCGTGCAGGCGTTCTGGCTCGGCGCGAAAGGCGAGGTGCTGACCCCCGCGATTAGCAGCGCAGGCGTCTACCAGAACTACCTGCGCTCGCGTATCACGGGTCGCGCGCGCTACTATGTGCCCTCCGACGGAATCGCCAACCCGCTCCACCCGCGCGTGTTCCGCATCAACAACGCCACAGGCGCCATCGAAGACATCACCACCCAATGCACCTTCAACCCGCCCGCCGAGCAAGGGCGCGTGGTCTACACTGGTCCCATCACAGGCTTCACTTTCCTCATCGACTACTACATCGACTGGGCGTATGCGAGCAACTTCAACCTGATGTTCCGCACCTTCGCGAGCCTGCCGCCTTACTCCGATACGAACACTGTAGCGCCGCAGAAGCTGCGCGGTTTCACGCTCGCGCCGAACGGCGTCCTCTACATCACGACGGGCACAGACGCCACAGACGCGAACACGGCAAACGGCAATGTGATTGCCCTGCAGGAGCAGCTGCCGCCCACCCAACAGCAATCGCGCGGCGGCTCCAAAATCTTGTGGCGCTGGCAGTCGCACGGTGGGTACACGCAACAAATTCCAGGCGCACAGGTATCCGACCCTGCCGTCGTGGAGCCAAGCAATATCTTCCGCGAGCCGAACGAATACTTTATGCAGTTCGTGGGGCGGTTCTTGCGCTTTAGCCACAACTATATTCCTAACGCCAACGCAGAACCGCAGCGCCAGTGGATGAACCTTACCTTCAAAGGCGCGCCGATTTACTACGACGGGGCGGTCTACGCCTTCGCAGAAGGGCAAGCGCGTGTGGGACCGTTCGGGTTCCCCTACACGGTCATCATCACGCTCGACGCCGAACCTGAGCAGTTCATCATCGACTTGGGCGCGCCTATCGCGGCTACAGGCGACATTCGAATGACCCAACGCGACTACGCACGCTCGGGTCCCAACCCCACCACGAACATCGTCTCCACGCTTACTTACTCGCCTAACAGCCCGAACCCCGATATCAAGGTCGATGTAAACACAGGGCAGATTCGCATCACCAGCTTTGGGCAAGCGAGCGGCGGCGGGCAGATTAACTTGCTCGAGAATGTGCTGAGCCTCACGCAGCCCGTACTGGTGAATGTGGGGGGCAGCGCGCCCGTGTGGGTCGACCCCGACCGTGTGTCGGGCAGCTGGAATAACCTGCGCTGGTACGCTGTGTTGCTGGGACAGGCGCTGCAGGCGAACCCGGTGCTGGTGGGCGATGTGATTTATATGCCGTGCCAAACCGCCCCCACTGGCAGCGGGTTTCAAACTTTTGGCGGTATTCTGGGGGTAGCGACCGACCCCTATCGCCTGCAGCCCGATTTGGCGCAACGCCAAGCGCAGGCAGGAACGGTGCCGCGCGTGAACCCAGCCGAACCGCTCAAGTACCAGTCTATCATCCGCTGGCCCTTCATCGACGATGTGATTAACGACTTGGAGGAGAACCCCGACCCTGGCGCGTTCCTGCGCGAGCTGTTCCGTCGATTTGCGGATGGCTTCCAAACTGGCACTGGGCTATCGCCGATTGCCGTCGGCGAGGGACTGCTGGTGATTAGCTCGGGCGAGGGCTTGCAGGCATACAGTCGCCAAAGCACTATCATCGCCGACGAGAGCCGCCTGCTGGAGGTAGACACCGCAGGGCGCGTGGTCTGGTCTACCGAGAACACGCAACTCGACTTCTACACAGGCTCTGTCGTGCCCAGCAAGGCGCGCTACCCCATCACGCCGAACGCCCGCGTGTACCGCTACGGCGAAAACGAACTGCTGGTTGTGGAGCCAGAGCGCAACCGCGTCGCGATACTCGATCGCGCGGGCGCGGAAGTGCGCACCATCACGCGCTTCATCCCCGACCAATACATCGTTCGCGGCGCGGACGACCAGGTGGCGCAGATAATCAACCTGCGCGACGAGGCATGGGCGCAGGCGAACCAGTTGCCCGGCTCCAACTATGTGGGCGGCGCGCCAGAGACCCTGCGCAACCCCACCGATGTCACGGTCTGGACGGAGTATGTGCCCGCGAGCCGCAACCCCTATGTGAACCGCCAACCCCTGGAGTTCTGGATCCACTACACCCTCACCGACGCGGGCAACGCGCGGGTGGTCGATGTCGTCGATCGGTTCGTGGTGGACGCGCAGACCTTCACAGTGGGACCGCCCGTGGAGCTGACCTTCCAGCAGGGCAGCGAGACCCGCTCAATCCCGATGCTGGGCGTGCTGTACTGGATGACGCCCGCACAGCGACTGGAACGCGCTTATCGGTATGTGTCGGCGCAACGCTTCGAGTACTGGGACGGCAACACGACGCGCGTGGGCTTCGCGACGCTGGTGCAAAACGCAGCGGTAAGCGGCTTTGAGGCGGCAGGCGGCGGCGCGCCCACACCCCAAGAACCCACAACGCCCGAAGCAGGCATGATCACCCTGCAACTCATCGTGAACGGGCAAGACCAGACGCTCTACATTCGCCGTATGCGCCTGCCCGATGGACGCATCGTGCCCATCCTCGCGCCCGTGTCGATAGACACCGCGAAACGCAGCGCGAGCGGGCAGGGCAACGCAGGACTCTACCTGCTGGTGACCACCAGCACGGGCGTCTACGAACTGCGCGTGCCCACCACAGGAACCATCGGCGACACGCTCGATGTCTCATGGATGCTGACCAACGAGGCGTATACTAACGCCGTGCGCCGACGGCTGGACGGCAATAACCTCGCTGAAGATAGCAACGGCAATCTGTTGCAGCCTATCCTGTTCAAGCCGCGACAGGCGCGCTACCTCATCAACGGGAATGTGATGATTGTCAACGCCTATAGCGGTTCGACACTGGTGCGTTCGGGCAGCAACATCGTGTCGCGCGAGTATCCCGGCGAGGTGTTCGAGATAGACGCCAACGACTACCGCCCGAACCAAAACAATCTTGGGTTCGACAACAGCTCCATCGTTTGGAGTACGCTGGATCGACCGGAGCTGAGCGGTTCATATCAACTGCGCAAGCCCAGCTCAGCCGATAGGGGAGGTTTTTAGGCTATGGTAGGACATAGGAGATTAGAGATGAAGCGGATACTGATGGGGATGGCGATGGCAGCGACGATAGGGTCGCTGGCGCTCGCTCAAGACAGCTGGAGTACGCATCGCGGGAGCAATCTGCGCACAGGCACGACCAATAACGCCCGCAATAGCGTTGCAAACTTCCTGCTCTCGTGGACGCTGCCCGACGCAGGTTCCGTGCGCCAACCCACCATCGTCGATAACGACAACGCCGCTCTCACCAGCTCGACGCCTCCAGGCGTGTGGAAGACGCCCAGCGCGCCCGAGCAAGCGGTTGACCCCTACCGAGCCGATGTGAACACGACCAACCCGTATCAGTACGCCGAATGCGTGCGCGAGCCGATTAATCCCAGCGACCCTGCGCCGACCATCGCGCGCTTCACCTGGCGCAGTGGGCCGCTACCGCCTGGCTACTACCGCGTGTTCGTCTATGTCCCCAGTACCGACACGCGCATCGGCGGGCTGCCTGTGCCCTACGCGCAACAAGCTGAGTATCAGGTCGTCGACGCCACTGGGACCTCCACCACCCTCTACCTGAACCAGACGCTGGGCGGCTGGCAACCGCTGAGCGACCGCGTGTTCTACCACGACGGCAGCACTGAAATCGTCGTCACGCTCAGCAACCTCATCCGCACCACCAGCCCCGACTACCCACTGGCAATCACGCCGATTGTGGCGGCGGACGCCGTGCGATTCGTGCCCGACTACGGCACAGTGCAAGCCTCGCCCGTCGCCATCCGTAGCCCGCTCAACCCAGGCAATCACCTGGTGTATATCGCCAACGGCAACGGCACCATTACCTGTGTCGAGAACCCTGTGGGCACACGCGGTGCGCGCGTGCGCTGGACGCTCCGCGTGCCCGACCTGCCCAATCAGTCGGCGGGGCAAGTGTACGACGACGAGGACCCCAACTTCACGGCAGGCGCCTTCACGCCGAACAGCGCCCTGAACGACCGCTACGAGCGTCTCTACCACGAAATCGCCCCCACTAACGACGCGGGCAACATCCAGCGCGCCTACTGGAAAATCCAAGTGCCCGACACAGGACAATACTATGTGTATGCATGGTTCCCTTCCGACGACCAGAACGCGCAGCAGGCGCAATATGTGATAGAACACGAGGGCGGCGCGCTACGCCTGCGCATCGACCAACGCTTCGGCGGACGGTGGGTGCTGCTCAACCGTATCCCTGTCGAGATGCGCAGTGGACGCACCTACGAAATCGAGGTGAACAACTTCTCGCCTGAGGATGTGACGGCAGGCGCACAGCGTGTTATTGCCGACGCGATCCGCGTGGTGAATGCGGACGGGCTGAGCAACGCCGTGTTCTCCACTCCAGCTGTGGGGCAGGTGCGCGTGCGCGACGGCAGCAACACCGTCACACGCTGGGTGGTCGTGTTCGGCGCCCAGAACGGCGCCGTCTACGCTGTCGATGCGCTCGGCGACGGCGAGAACGGTACACGCCCCGGCGAGACCAAGATCTACTGGATTGTCAAGCCCGCCAGCTCCACCAGCTTCAGCTACGCCTCGCCGCTCATCCTCGAAAACGAAAACCTTGTGGCGATTGGAAACCCCTCAGGCTCGGTCTACCTCATCAACACCGACCTGAACCCGAATAACCCCAGCACCTACCTCCAGTGGGAATACAGTCGGTTCGGCGCGGCGTTCGTCTCCACGCCTGCTTACGACCCCACCAATCGCCTCCTCTATATCGGCAGCAGCGAGGGGGGCAACCAGTTCGGGCGCCTAATTGCGCTCAAGCCGTTCGTACAGGATGACCCCAACACGCCTCAGGATGAGCGCGTCGCATGGGTCTACCCGCCTGAAGACCAGAACCCCGCCGAGCCGATTACTTCCACGCCTGCAGTGGCGCTGGGGCGCGTCTACTTCACCACAGGCAGTGTCGAGGGCGGACGCCTCTACGCGGTCAAGGCGGACAACGGCTCGCTGGTGTGGGCGCGTCCTGCCATCGGCGCCCCGCTGACAGGGTTCTTCTCGTTCTTCTACAGCTCGCCGCTGGTGGTGGAGAACCTGCCCTATCGTGGGGTCCCGACCAACATCGTCTATGTCGGTGGCGCAGGGGCGCGCGTACTCGCCCTCGACGCCGATACGGGCAACCTGCTACACATCAGCGAGAACTTAGGTGGACAGATTTTCAGCTCGCCCATCTTCACCTATGTGCAGGACACCGACGCCAACGGCAACGACATCGGCGCGCCGCGCCCTGCCGTCATCGTGGCGACCAACGCAGGCGTTCTGCTCGCCCTACACGCCGACGAAACAGTCAACACGCGCAACGGTAAGGCGTTCGAGGGCTGGGACCTCTACGCCAACACGATTTTCGCCTCGCCCGCGATGCTCGATAACTGGCTCTATGCCGCCGACGACGATGGCATCGTCTATGCCTTCAATGTCACGGGTGTTGCCTCAACCGCGCCCGAAACGGGGCTGGGCGACCGAATCGGGACGCCCGAAGAGCCGCGCTCCCAAGACGGCTCTGACCATAGCCGACTGCGCGTCTCAGTGACCACGCGCAAAGCGGACGCCGACGCCGTTCTCAGCGGCGTCATCCGCCCCGACCAGCTCGAGCCGCAATTCCCCGAAGCGTTCGAGTGGGGCGACACCTTCTATGTGGTGGTGTGGAACTTCAAACACGGCAACAATCCGCCCCCGCTGAAGGTGCAACTGATTGGACCAGGCATCACGCGCGTCGAATACACGCTGGCAGCGCGTCAAACGCCCAATCCACCGCGCGACAATCCCAACTTAGACTTCGTTGCGGTGCAGTCCATCACGATCCAAGCGTCTGGCGCGAACTTCCTCTCGCCCGGCAGAGACTACGAGCTGCAAGTCGGTATCGGCAGCACTTGGAGCTCCGACTTGGCGCGCGAGACGCCTGAATATGACCGTCCTGCGCCCGGCGGCGGACTGTTCGCTGACCCTATATACGGCGGTAACGACCCAACAGGTGCCGGTTGGCGGTTCGGTGTGGCGAATCCGCTCGCGCTCACAGGCATCGGCACGGTGGGGGCAGGCGGCACAGCGGCAAACCTCTTCAACGGCAACCGAGACGACACGACCACCTACGATGTGCGCAT
>JARJMV020000173.1 GCA_029335935.2 bacterium | reverse complement strand
GTTCATCACTTCCACATAGTCGGTGTCGGGTTCCAGCCGCACGCGCGGGGGCGCGCCGACGGTCTCGGCAGGTATCGCGTACACACGGATAGCGTTCCGCTCGGCGCAGAGCGCGCTCATCTGCGCTTGGTAGCCGAACGGCTCATCGCCGCTGCCCCAGCCGAACCCGTAGCGCACTGCGTCGAGCCATGAGTCGTCGAACAGCAGGTAGCCACTGACGCGCTGGATGCCCGCTTCGCGCACGCGCTGCGCCAACGCCTGTAAATCGCGCATTTCGAGGGTCGCGTCGCCCAGCCCTTGCAGTATCAGGTCGCCCTGCAGGGTTCCGTCAGGCGCGAGCGCGCCGCGCGCCCACACGCGCGTGCGGAACCGATAGTCCGCGCCCAGCAGGTGCAACGCCGCCGCCGAGACGATCAGCTTCATATTAGACGCGGGAATCAGCATCCGCTCCGAGTCGCGTTGGTAGAGCGTCTCGCCCGTGTCGACATCGCGCACCACCACGCCGCAATAGCCGTAGCGGAGCCAATCCGTGTTCAGCAGCGCGTCGATTTCCGCTGGGAGCGACTGCGCCGCTGCGCCTGCCCACAGCGCAGCCGCCCCCACCCATGCAATCCATCGGCGTCTCATGGTCGTTGTGTCTCGCGTTATGGTTGGGCGCGTTCCATCTGCTGTAGGACGCGCTCCAGTTGGCGCATGCGCTCGCCGTAGGTGGTCCAGTCGCCGTTTTTGAGGGCGTCTTGCGCTTCACGATAGATACGGTTCGCTTGACGCGCGAGGCTGGGCAGGTCGACGGCGGGTGGTGTGGCATCGGCAGGTGGCGGCGCCACGCCATCTTGCGCCGTGCGTGGCGGGATGCGTCCCCCACGGCGTGTCAGCAACAGTTGCAGCCCCTCGTCCACAGTGTCGGTCATCACGACACGCTCGCCGCTGACCAGCACCACCTTCTTAAGCTCAGGAATCGCGCCTTCCGAACGCGCCCGTAGGTAGATAGGCTTGAAGTAGAGCATCGCCTGACCCAGCGGAATCACCAACAGGTTGCCTCGGAAGACCTGCGTGCCCTGCTGGTTCCACAACGCCAGTTGCTGCGCGATATTCGGGTTCTGGTTGATACGCGCCTCGATTTGCTCGGTGCCGTAGACCAGCTTCTGCTTGGGGAAACGGTACAGCACCAGTTCGCCGTAGCGGTCGGGGTCGCAGTGCGCAGCGAGCCAGGCGACGAGGTTCTTGCGCTGCTGGGGGGAGAACGGCAACGTCAGCATGTAGCGCGGTTGCCGCTCGCCTGGCGGCTGCATTATCACATAGTAGGGCGTCATGGGCACGGTCTCGTTATTCTCCAAGATTTCGCGCGCACGCGCCCAAGCGTCCTCCTTATTGAAGAAGATTCGCGCGTCGGTGGTGTGATAGAGTTCCAGCAGTTGCGCCTGCACCTCGAAGAGGTCGATAGGGTAGCGGATGTGGTTGCGCAAGCCTTCGGGCATATCGCTGAGCGGTTTGAACACATTCGGGTAGGCTTGCGCGTAGGCGCGGACGAGCGGATCGCTCTCGTCGGCGATATAGAAGTTCACCTCGCCTGTGTAGGCGTGGATGGTCGCCTTCACCGAGTTGCGTAGGTAGTTGAACTGGCGCACCACGCGGTCGCGCGAGAAGAACGGTCGGCTATAGGGGTAGTTGCGACTGGTGGTGTAGCCGTCGTACACCCAGATAATCTCGCCGTTGTGAATCACGGGGTAAGCGTCGTCGTCCCAGCGGATGAAGGGCAACATCGCCTGTACCCGCTCGCGAATGTTGCGCCGAAACAGCAGCCGTGACTCGGGGTTCAGGTCGCCCGTGAACATGATAAACTGGTCCGACAGGCGGATGGCGAACATCAGGCGCGTGAGGAGCCCCCCAATCGGTACCCCGCCCTCGCCCGTGTAGGTGGTGTACACATTCTCCTCGTCGCCTGTGCCCGTAAGTTTGGGGTAGTCCAGCTCTTTCAAGTTGGTGCGCACAATGGAGTAGCGGTCGATATTCTCGCCGTAGTAGATAGCGGGGTTCGTGAGGGCGAGGGTGTTTTGTACCGAGCGTTCGAGTTGGGGGGGCAGGTCGCGAATCCACAGCACTGGCTGACCCTCGCCGCTGGTCTCGTTGACGGGGTTCATCACCAGTCCGTAGCCGTGCGTGTAGAGCAGGTGCAGGTTCTGCCAGCGTTGAGCCGTGGGGGGCAGCCCTTCCAGATTCAGCTCGCGCACAGAGAGCAGCACCTGCCGCAGGCTACCGTTAATCAGGTAGCGATCCACATCGATATCGACGAACGCATAGTAGGGTTTGAGCGCCTGCAGGCTGTTATACACTTGGCGCAGGGGTCGGTAGTCCCATAGGCGTAGGTTCTCCAGCGTGCCCTGCGCGTCCTGCAGATCGCGCGCGGTCAGGTCGTCGCGTGCATCCATCACGCGCACCTGAATCCGATCTAAGTTGTAGGCGCGTCGGGTGAACTCCAAGTGGCGCTCGATGTAAGGGCTTTCGCGCTCCAACTGGTTGGGGATGACCACGAATCGTTGCAGGAGCGGCGGATAGACAATCGAGCCGCCTATCCAAAACAGCAGCACGACAGCGAACCCGCCAATCGGCAGCAACAGCCCCGCGCCACGTCGCAGGCTAATCAGACACAACACCGCCGCGCCCACTAAGCCGTACACCGTGAGGGTCAGGATCGGCAGTCGTCCGTGAATATCGGCATAACCCGCGCCGAAGAACTGGTCGTGCGCCGAGAAGACCAAATCGTAACGCGCCAGCCACAGATACCATGCGAACGCCAACAGAAACAGCGTCGCCAGAATCAAGAGATGCGGCTTCACAGAGGGCAGAAAGGTCGGCATCCCGCCGAGCCAACCCAGCGCACGGTTGAAATAGTAAAACGCGCCCACGCCAATCAGCGCAATCAGCGTAGTGAACACCAACAGCCCCGACAGAAACGACAGAAACGGCAGGCGGAACATATAGAACCCGATATCCTGCCCGAACAGAGGGTCTGCAGCGCCAACGGTCTGCGCGTTCTGGTAGAGCATCAGCTCGTGCCAATAGGCGCTCGCGCTTAGCCCCACAAACACCGAGAACACCAGCGCGCCCAGAACCAGCAGGTAGTATGCGCCGCGCCGCACCGCGCGCGTGATGCGCACAATCCGACCGCCTCGTATCGCCAAGTCAGGGGCATCCACTGCTCCTGCCACACGATTGGCTATCAGCAAGTTCACTAACGCAAACACAAAAAAACCTATCGCAACCGTGAGAAACAAAATCCAACGCAGCGCAAGGATACGCCCAAAAATCTGGGGGTACTTCACATCATGCGCAAACCACAAGTAGTCGGTGTACAGATTGACCAGTACGCCCCCGAACAGCATCACGAACAGGGCTATCGCTATCGCGCCTGTCGCGAGTTTTTGACGGGTCTCCATACATCGTATTGTACCCCCTACGACACCCGCCACTGACCCACTAAGTAGAACGAGCCTGTGACGAGGATGAGGTCGTCTACACCAGCAATTGCCAACGCCTGCTCGAACGCTTGTTCAGGGCTTTCGGTGGTGAGGGTCAAGCGCGGGGTGCGGTGGGGCTTCGCGCTTTGCCAGCGCTGGGCAGCATCCAGCAAGGCTTTGGGCGGGTGTGCGCGGGGGTTCTCGATCGCTGCGAAGATGGCGATATCGGTAAGGGGCAACAAGTGCCGAAGCGTCTCCAACGGCTCGTGGGGCGCAAGCATGCCACAGACCAAGATAAGTTGTTGGTATTTGAACAGTCGGGGCAGGGCGTTCGCCAGCACGGCGGCGGCGTCGGGGTTGTGCGCGCCGTCCAGCACCACGCGCGGCGACTCCGATACGACTTGCAGT
>JARJMV020000170.1 GCA_029335935.2 bacterium | reverse complement strand
CTATATCGCCGCGCACTACTCCGCCGAGCAGCCGCAGGGCAAAGCGACCTGCAAAACCGCGCTGCAGGAAGCGTGCGGCTGGCAGCCCGACCCGACCAAACCCGTCATCGGGCTGGTCTCGCGTCTCACCGACCAGAAAGGGTTAGACCTCATCAAGGCGTTGGGCGCGAAACTGCTGCAGATGCCCCTCCAGCTGGTGGTTCTCGGCGCGGGCGACCCCGCCTACGAGCGGTTCTTCCGTGCCCAGCACAAACGCCACCGCGCAAAGGTACACGCGACTATCGGCTTCAATAATGCGTGGGCGCACCAAATCTACGCAGGCGCGGATATGTTTCTGATGCCTTCGCGCTTTGAACCGTGCGGATTGGGACAGATGATTAGCCTGCGATATGGAACAATCCCCATAGTGCGACAGACGGGCGGATTAGCCGACAGCATCACGCCGTATGACCCGTTGCGCGGCGTGGGCAACGGCTTCGTGTTCCGAGAGTATAAGCCGAACGCGCTCTACGAGGCGATACGCCAAGCGGTGGAATCGTTCGGCGATGCGTCGGCGTGGCAAGCGCTTGTGCCGCGCGTGATGCGTCAAGACTGGTCGTGGCGTCGTTCGGCGGACGCCTACGCCGCGCTTTACAGCGAGGCGCTGGAGACGCGCACCGCGCGTGCCCGCGCCTACACGCCCTGACAGTCGCCTATCCAGGCGCGACGGATGCCCCTGGAGGAACGCATGATGCGGCATGAACTGGACCATCGTGCCCCGCATTACAGGCGGGCTAGGCTGTATGCTCGTGTTGACCCTCGGCATCGCAGCAGGGGTCGAACCGCTGGTTTGCACCATACGGGGTCTCATCGGCGGTATGGTCGGCTGGATTGCTGGCGCGCTCTGGGCGTATGTGATGAGCCAACTCGTGCCGACCGAGCCACAGCCCGCCGCCAAACACGAACCACAGCCCAGCGCAACCGACGAACCGCCAGCAGAAGACCAACAAACCGCCGCCTAACAACTTCGGATAGAGGGAGGTACTGGCTATCATGATGGACTCATTCCAAACCCAAGAAGCGTGGAAACAGTTCAAAATCTACGGCGACGCTACCGCACGGGAGCAGCTGATTCGTCAATACGCGCACTTGGTGAAAATCACGGTCAACCGTATCGTGCCCTACCCCCCCAGCGGTATGGAGTGGGAAGACCTCTACAGCTACGGCGTGATGGGGCTGATACGCGCAGTGGACATGTACGACCCCACGCGCAATGTGAAGTTTGAGACCTATGCGATTGCGCTGATTCGCGGCGCGGTGCTGGAGGCGTTGCGCTCGGAAGACTGGGTGCCCCGCTCCGCACGCGATAAACTGCGCCAACTCGAACGCGTATGGGTGCGTCTGGAGACCAGTCTCGGACGCCCGCCCACCGACGAGGAAGCCGCCGAAGCGCTCGGCGTCTCGCCTGCAGAGTATCGCCAGTTGCTTATCGACTACGCCCGCACGAACACCATCTCGCTGGAAGCGTGTCTGATTAATGGCGACGACGAGGAGGGCAACTCGCTGCTGGACAGCCTCGCCCACACGGACGACCCTTACGAGGAACTGCTGGAGCGCGAGCAGACCCGCGCACTCACGCAAGCCATCGAGAACCTCGCCGAGCGCGAACGGACGGTCATCCAGCTCTACTACTACGAAGGGTTGACCTTCAAAGAGATTGGGCAGGTGATGAACATCTCGGAGTCGCGCGTGTATCAGATCCACACGCGAGCGTTGGCGCGCCTGCGCGAGCAGCTGTGCGGCTCCGCCGTTGATCCGAACCCCCCAGAGGCAGGCTGACGCGCTTGCTTACGCCGCCATCCGATCCCGACCAGACTGCTTCGCCTGATAGAGCAACTCGTCGGCGCGTTGGAACCACTGCTCGGGCGTCTCGTGCGGCTGCAGCTCCGCCAAGCCGATGGAGACCGTGATGCGCAGCGGCTCGCCGTCGGGGATCACCACCGGTTCGCGCCGCACGAGGTCGATAATCTGCTGCGCAATCTTTTGGGCGTCGCGCAAGGCGGTCTCGCGCAGAATGACGGCGAACTCCTCGCCCCCGTAGCGCGCCACGAAGTCGCTCCTGCGCTTGCACACGCGCACGAGGCGCTCCGCCGTCGCTCGGAGCGCCTCGTCGCCCGCCGCATGCCCGTAGGTATCGTTCACCTGCTTGAAGTGGTCGATATCGACGAGCAGCAGCGTGGCAGGGTACTGAAACAGTCGGTTCACGGCGACGGTATGCTGGAGGCAGCTCTCGAAGGCGCGACGGTTATAGAGGTGGGTGAGTGGGTCGGTGGTGCTTTCACGCCGCGCCTGCTCTAACTCGCGCATCAGGTGATGTACCTGCCCTTGCAGTTGCTGGAGCGTCTCGCGTTGGCGTCGCTCGCGCTTCTCAATCACTTGCGTGATGGACTGCAGCGTCTGGCGCAGGGCGCGGATGTCCAGCGTATCGGCTTGCTGGCTCAGTTGGCGCACCTGCTGATGGATGAGGGCGTCCTCCTGCGCCTCCTCTTGGGTCATCGCGGCGAGCGCGTTCAACAAGTGCCACACCATATCGCGCAGGTCGTTCAAGTGCACTTCCACCAGCAACCGTTCATCTTGGCGTTGCTCGCGCACAGTGGGCAGGATTGCGTTGAACTCCGCCGCGCGCGCCTGCTCACATAACTGCTGGAACAGGCGTCGAGTTGCCTCCGCGCGCCGACGATGCGTCTCAAAAGCGTACTCGCCCAGTGTCTCCAGTATTGCCGTCAACAGCTCGCGCTCGTACGGCGCCTCGCCATCCGTAAAACGCCGAAGCCATATCTCCAACCAACTCACACAAAGTATTATCGGCGCGCAACGCCATTTTCTTGGACAGGCTGGCAAACGCCGCTTTCTCGACTCTGCGTTTAAAAACGAGCAGGATTTCCCCCCCAAATAGGGTATAATTGTTTCGGCTGCGTCGCAGCTAAATCTAACCTACGGAGGTCTATGACGATGATGCGAAAGGCATTGGCTTTAAGCGCGCTCTGCGCAGCGCTCGCAACGACGGCAAACGCTCAGATAGTCACCAATTTCGAGCAAGGCGGCAAAATCTACTGGAAGTTCAACGGTGGACAGTACGACATCACTGGCGCGCTGACCCTTTCAGGCAATATTGCCGCCTCCGATCCGTTAGAATTCACCCTACAAGACCTGAACAACGACGGCTTAGCGA
>JARJMV020000161.1 GCA_029335935.2 bacterium | reverse complement strand
GGCATCGCAGGGCTGATTGCGACGCTGCTCTACGGCTACTTTGTGCAGTCGCTGCCGATGATGATGGGCTTCCTGTTGCCTGCAGGAGCGTTCTGGGCGTTGGTGAATGTGAACTCGTTGCCTGCGCTGTATGACACTGCGCCCACGCTGCGTGCGGGGATTGTCACGGGGCTGTATTACTTTGCTTCGAACCTCTCGGCGGTGCTGGGTCCCCAACTCGCGGGCGTGTTGGTGGATCGCACAGGCGACAACTATCGGAATGTGTTTTTGTACGGCGCGGGCTTTATGGCGTTGGCGGGTGTGTGTATGATGCGCGTGCGTGTGCGCTGAAGCGGCGCTTCGCTTTGATGCAGATTAACTCCTGTTGGCGATAACAGATGGCGATGCCCGCCGTGCGTGGCTACTGTCGCGAGGGGCAGATTGCACTCAAGGAGCTGCCTGAAGGCGTTCTCCAAGCAGAAGCGCTGGTAACTTTCCTGCAGAGTGAGTTGCAGCTTCCCAAAAGAAGCCTGTTGAGCGGTTGTTTCAGTAGCGGGTGCAGGAGGGCTTTCCTTGGGGGGATAGGGGCTACACGCATCGGGAGGAGGTATATGAGGAGTGGCAAACAGTCTGTCCGGATGAACTATGCAAAATGATTAGCTACTCCAAATAATCCAAAAATTCATCGACGGTTAGCCCAGCAGCGCGAATAAGGCTACGCAGGACACCAACCGATAACTCTTTGTGTTGTGGGATCGAGAGATTGGTAGGCGTGTTTGGCTTTGTCATGACAACATGGCTGCCTACCTGTCCTCGTACCTGCCAACCCGCCCTCTGGAAGGCTTTTACCGCTTGTTTGCCCGATATGTTAGCGAGGCGTCCCATTACACTGCGACCAGAACAACACGAGTCTTGTCGATCTGCCTTGCCTCCAGGGCCTTCTGATCCTCTGCCCAGAGCCCTGCGATGAGTGCCGCGCGAAGATTCGCTAACGCCTCCTGCTCGTCTCTGCCTTGCGAAACGCAGCCCGGAAGCGCAGGACACTCTGCCACAATCCAGCCATCCTCAGCCTGTTCTAACACGACATGGAAAATCATCGTCTCACCAATCCTAATTGTACCGCAGGTACACTTATGTTTGTGTCAGGTAGTAGCGATGCCCACCGTGCGTGGCTACTGTCGCGAGGGGCAGATTGCACTCAAGGAGCTGCCTGAGGGCGTTCTCCAAGCGGAAGTGCTGGTGACCTTTCTCCAGGATGGAAACGACATCCGCAATCTCAGCGACAACGAGCCGTCGAACGCTTGCTTAAATAGAACCTGAGTGCCGGAGGGAAGCGCGCAGTAGCCGAAAAGAATCTCGAAGTCCGCCGCGTCCTCAAACACTGTTTCGCAGGTATACTCCCCCTATGCAGACTCGCGCGTGGAGGCTCACGCCCGACGGAGCGTATCACTGGGAGACTCTGGAGTTGCCGCCGCTGGGGGCGGGCGAGGCACTAATCCGCCTCCGCGCGTGCGGTCTCTGCACGGGCGAGGTGATGGACTGGTACACCCTGCGCAAAGCCCCTCTTGTGCCCGGACACGAGTTGGTCGGCGAGGTTGTGGCGTTGGGGGATGGGGTCTCGCATCTGCAGGTGGGCGACCGCGTGGTGGTGCATCATCACGCGCCGTGCTTGGAGTGCGACCTATGCCGACGCGGGGCGTTCATCCACTGCCCCACTTGGCGCAAAACGAAGCTGTATCCTGGCGGGCTGAGCGAATACTTTGTTGCGCCTCCCGAAATCGTGCGTGTCGATGTGTTGCGCGTGCCTGACGGCGTCTCGGATGAGCGCGCGGCGTTCACCGAGCCGTTGGCGTGTGTGATTCGCTCACTGCGCCGCGCGGGGTTCAAGCGTGGCGATGCGCTGGCGATTATCGGGATGGGCGTGATGGGCATGCTCCACCTGCTGCTGGGTCAGGCGTGGGGCGCACGGCGGATTTTCGCCATCGACAAGCTGGCGCACAGGCTCGCGGTCGCCGAGTCGCTGGGTGCGACGCCCCTCTTCGCCGACGAGGCGCCGCGCGATGCCCACGCGCAAGCGGAGGTGGTGATTGTGGGGCCGGGCAACGAACCTGCGCTGGAGTTGGCGTTGCAGCTCGTCGCGCCCGATGGCGCGGTGGTGCTGTTCACGCCTGCGCCGCCCGACACGCGCTTCCCCCTCCACTGGCACGACCTCTACTTCCGCGAGACGCGCCTCATCCCCAGCTACTCCGCCAGCCATATAGAGATGCGCCAAGCCTTGATGCAGATAGCAGCGGGGCTACCCGTCGAAAAGCTCATCACGCACCACCTGCCGCTGACGCGCGCGCCCGAAGGCTACGCACTGCTGCGCCAAGCCGATGCGCTCAAAGTGATTGTGACGAACACTACCGAGTGACAGGCAACGCTCGCGAGAGGTCGATGTGCCCGCCCAAACTCTCCACAGGTTTGCCCTGTACCAGAATCTGCACGCGCTGGATGTTGGGCAGACTGCCAGCTGTGCTGCTAATCGCGTTCACCAGCGCGGCTTCATCGTCCGAGCCGCCCTCAAAGTTGTTCACCAAATCCTCAGAGAAGTCCAACTGTAGCGTGTCGCCCTGCACGGCGGCGCGGAGCAACCGTACACCCTGCGGGAACACACCCGACTCGCGTATCAGCGTCTCAAACACCTCTTTGTAGGCGGCTTCAGGGTTCTGGATGGCGACGGGTCGACTCTCGTAGGTCAGCTCGCCTTGTGGGTTCACTGTGGGGATATAGATTTTCGCGGCGCGGGGTGGCTGGGGCGGTTCTGGGGGTGGCGCAGGCGTGAGACGCAGCCAGATGCCCACGCCAATCGCCAACGCCGCGATGACAACAAACAGAACGCCCAGCATGCTCTGCACGCGCCGCGCTTCGTTCATCTTACGCCTCTGGGGTGGGGTTCGCTTGCGCTTCGGCATGCGCGTCGGTCTCCGCTACAGGCGCATCGGCAGGCTCGGTCGGTACCCACTCGATGCGGAACTGTGTTTTGCCCAGCGTGAGTAGCGCGTCGCTGGGCACGGTGGTGGGCATATTCGGGGCAATCTTGGTCGCGTCGATGAAAGTGCCGTTCGTGCTGCCCAAGTCGGTGATGCGCACATCTGCGCCCACAATCTCGATGACGGCGTGCTGACCCGACACATAGGCGTCAGGCAGAACGATGTCGTTGCCCGCGCGTCTGCCGATGCGCTGGGGGCGCGTATAGAGGGGAAATCGCAGGCTCGGGTCGCCAACGCCCACCAGGTGCGCCAGCGGCGGCGCGACTTCGGCGGCAACTGTGGGCGTCTCGAAGCCTTCGGGCAGCTCCAGCGCCATCACGACACTACCGAACTGCAACTCGGCGTTGGAGGGCAGTGGGACGCGCTCCGCGCCGACAGGCTCGCCGTTGAGGCGCGTGCCGTTCGTGCTGCCCAAATCTTGCAGGTAGGCATGGTTCTCTTCAATCGCGATGCAGGCGTGTCGGCGGCTCACCGTGCCGTCGCTAATCAGCACATCCGATGTGGGGTCGCGCCCGACGATGTTCTCGCCTGCCCGCAGCAGATACTCGCGCCCGTTGGGATCGCGCAACTTGGGATACGCGCTTGCAGGGGCAGTCGCCTCAGGCACAGCGCTGCTCATAAGAAATCCGCACTCGCTGCAATAACGCTCGCCAGGCGGCGTCGTCTCGAAGCAGATCGGGCACTGCGTCGGCGTCATCGCCATCGTCGTTTGCGGGGCAGGCGTCATCGCAACCGTCGTCTCGCCGCCCACGGCTACCGTCGGCTCACTCTGCATAGTTGTATGATACCCCAACCGCCGCAGACTCGCGCTCGTCCCCTTTGAGAAGTAGCAGGAATTTTGCCGTCGCCTGCGAAATACAACTTGGGATCCCCACAGAACATGGAGGTTATATGATGAAGACACGCTGGATACGCTGGAGCGCGCTGGGCGCGCTGTTGACCGTGACCGTGCTGACCGCGTCGGCGCAGCTGGGGAACGCGGCTGCGCGACTTCGTTTCGGCGCCTATTTCCCGTCGGACACCGACCTGCAGGCGTTCAATAAAACTTGGTTCGCTGTCGGGTTGACCTTCGCAAGCGATGGCGTGCCGCTGCTGGCAAGCGACGCCACCGAGATTAGCGCGGACCTGTTCACGCACCAGACGGGCGGCTCGCGCGGCGCCATCACCAGCTTGCTCGTCACGCAGGTCTACGAGCAGCCGATTGGCGACTCGGATTTGCGCCTGCAACTGCGCATCGGCGCAGGGCTGTATGTCGTGGATACGACAGGACCGAGCAAAAACATCTTCGGCGGGCGCGTCGGACTGACGCTCTGGTTCAACGACTCCTACAGTGTGGAGCTGAACTACGACCTGACCGATCGGTTCGGCGCGAATCGCGACCGCGCGAACGGCTTCTCGCTCACTGTCGGCTATCAGTTCTGATGGTCGCACGACGCGCGTGGGTGTCGCTCTGGCTCGCGGTGGGCGCACTCTGCGCCTGCGGCAAGCCAGAGTACACCATCCAGCGCGCTCTGCGCGCGGGCGCGCAGAGGCGCTACACGCTGGAGCAGCAAGGTGAGATTCAAGGTCGCACCCACACG
>JARJMV020000153.1 GCA_029335935.2 bacterium | reverse complement strand
AGTGTGGGTTTTGTCGGCGTGGACGCCGACGCTACGAGTGTGGGTTTTGTCGGCGGGGACGCCGACGGTACGAGTGTGGGTTTTGTCGGCGGGGACGCCGACGGTACGGGTGGGTTATTCGTCGGCGGGGACGCCGGCGCTACGGTGATGTGTTTGTCGGCGGGGACGCCGACACTACGGCAGCGCACGGACAGGAAAGTCCGTGCCACTGTGTGGCTTGGACAGTCCTGTCCAAGCGTTGTTTGTTAGAGGGGAGCGTGGGTTGCTGAACCCGTGACTGTTTGCTGTATCACTGTCAACGCGCGGTCGATATCGACCCTACGTATCTCGTAGTGTGTCACGGCGCGCAGGCGTATGCCAGAGAGGGAGAGTAGCACGCCCGACTGCTTCAACGCCGCTTGCAAACTTGCGCTTGTCCAGCCTGTGGCGGGGTCTACCTCGAAAATCACGATGTTGGTCGGCACGCGGGACGGGTCGATTCGTATTCCTTGGATGTTTGCCAGCCCTTCCGCCAGAGTGCGGGCGTGTTCGTGGTCTTCGGCGAGGCGTTCGGTCATTGTGTTGAGGGCGACGAGCGCGGCGGCGGCCAATACGCCTGCCTGACGCATGCCGCCGCCGAGCATGCGTCGGGTGCGTCGCGCCTCCTGAATGAACGCATGGCTCCCGCACACGATGGACCCCACAGGCGCGCCCAGCCCCTTCGAGAAGCAGAAGTTCACCACCTCGAACGGCGCGGCGATTGCCGCGGCGTCTACGCCAAGCGCGATCGCGGCGTTGAAAATCCGTGCGCCGTCTAAATGCAGGTACACGCCCCGCGCCTGCGCCAACCCCGCGACTTGACGGAGATACTCCATCGGCAACACCGCGCCACTGCAGCGGTTGTGCGTGTTCTCCAGGCTAATCACGCGCGTTTTGGGGGTATAGACGGCGTTGCGAATGGCGCTCTGCAGGTGCGCGACGGGGATTGTGCCGTCGGGCAGGTTCGGGAGCACATGCAGAAACACATTCCCGAAGATGCCCAGCCCGCCCACCTCAGCGGTGTAGAGGTGCGACTGGTCGCCCAAGATGACCTCCTCGTTGCGCCCTGTGAGCGTCATCAGGCTCACAAGGTTCGCCATCACGCCGCTGGGCACGAACAGCCCCGCCTCTTTGCCGACGCGCGCGGCGGCGGCCGCCTCCAAGCGTTGCACGGTGGGGTCATCGCCCAGCACATCGTCGCCCACCTCCGCTTCCGCCATCGCGCGGCGCATCGCGGGCGTCGGCTTAGTCACTGTGTCCGAGCGCAGGTCGATTAGCCCGTCCGCTTCGCGCACCACAGCACTCCGTTATAGATAATCTTCTGCACTATCGGGTGGTGATAGGTGGGCACGCTCTCGTGTCCGGGGCGGAAGTAGAACACGCGCCCGACGCCGTAGCCCTGATTGACGCCGTTGCCCGGACCGGAGGTGAAGTTCGGGTCGATGCCGTCGCCGACGGTCCAGCACAGCCCAGTGGGGAAATACTCGCCGCCCTCGGGGAAGTAGGACTGGAACACCACCACGAGCGGCGGGGGCACATCGAACGGCGCGCCGTACATCTCCTCGTGTTCGATGATGAAGTCCTCGATGCCCTGCGCGATGGGGTGCTGCGGCGCGCACACGCGAACATGTTCGGGTTCGGCGGGGTGCTTCTCGCGCCAACCGCCTTTGAGATGCCCTGTGCAGTCCAGCACGCGCTGGAACGGCTTGGAATAGTGCCCAGAGTGTAGCACGAGTAGCCCCATGCCCTCGTGGTGCACGCGCTGGCGGATGCGCTCGGCGGTCGCATCGGACACCTCGCCGTGCCGAATGTGTCCCCACCAAATCAGCACATCGGTCTCGCGCAGGCGTTCGAGGCTACAGCCCTGTTCGGGCTCGTCGAGGTGCGCGGTGCGGATTTCCAGACTGCTGTCGTTCTGCTTTGCTAAACCCTCTGCCACCGCGCCCCGAATACTGCTGGGATAGATACTCTTATCGGCATGTGGCGGGTTCTCGTCCCAGACTGTGACTCGGATAGGTGTCATAGCGATTGCTCCTGTGTTGGTGAGTGAAGTATACCTTGTTTCGGGGTGCGTCCAAAGCTTGCCAATATCCTTCTCGGGTTAGACGCCGCCCTCGCGCTGAATTTCCACAGTCGCCCTTCAGCAGGAACTCTCCAACGCAGCGCGAAATTGACACCAGAGGTGAAACCATGCAGCCTAATCCCAATCGGAATAAGACGATTGTCATCCTTGTGCTTGCGCTTGCCTTCAGCGGATTATGCCTGTGTATGTGTCCAATTATCGCAGCGATTGTGGTCCCCGTGTTTGCACAGGCGCGCGAGAGGGCGCGTTTCACCGTATGTCTCTCGAACTTGAGACAGATTGGGCAGGCGTCGCAGATGTACCTGCAAGATTACGACCAACGGTTCCCGCCCGCCAATCGCTGGGGTGATGCTTTCAAACCCTACACAAAAGGCGACTCGGTGTTCCGTTGCCCTTCGGTGTCTGAGGGCGGCTTTGGCTACGCTATGAACAGCAAGCTGTCGCGTCAGGCGATGGCGAAAGTAGCGACGCCCGAACTGACGCCGCTGGTGTACGATTCCAGCAACCTTGAGTGGAACGCGCACGACCCCGTGCAGAGCTTACCCTACCCGCCGCGTCATCTAAACTATGGCAACTGTATGTTATACGCTAACGGCGCTGCACGCACTCAGCAATCGCCCGCGCCTTGAAGTTAGCAGGCGTCTCCATCGCGGCGCGCAGGCGCAGCCGTCGGTTCGGTACAACCGACTCCACGCGCCAGAAGTTGACCGCCTCGTCGGGCAACAGTTCGTAGGGGTGGCATCGCCCGCGTCGCAAGCCTGATTCGCCCTCGAACTTATCGAGCAGTCCGCGCAGTCTCGGCATTATTGAGCAACTCACACGGATTGGCTCAGCAGCGAGCGTTGCCACGAGGGTACTGACGCTACAGTGGCTTGGGCATTCCTGTCCAAGCAGTTTTCGTCGGCGGGGGGGGGCTGACGCTACAGTGGCTTGGACATTCCTGTCCAAGCAGTTTTCGTCGGCGGGGGTACTGACGCTACAGTGGCTTGGACATTCC
>JARJMV020000219.1 GCA_029335935.2 bacterium | reverse complement strand
ATTGAGTTGCTGGTCGTGATTGCGATTATCGCCATTCTGGCGGCAATCTTGTTCCCCGTGTTTGCTCAGGCGCGTGAGAGTGCGCGTCAGACCTCGTGTCTGAGCAACCTGCGCCAGTTCGCGTTAGCGACGCTGAGCTATGTGCAGGACTACGACGAGTTGTTCCCCCAAAGCGTGTACAGTATGGATCGGGCGATACTGTACCCTGGTTCCAACGACCGCGTATTCACGGTGTTCGACGCCGTGATGCCCTACATGAAGAATGTAGACATCTTGGTCTGCCCGTCGAATCGTCCAGGAATCGACTTTCAGGCGATATTAGCGACCTTGGGGCTGCGCACGAGCGGCAACTTCCGCTACGCATCATATGCGCTCAACTTCGCGCTGTTCCAAGACCCCGCGCTGCCGCCAGGACTGTTTGACCAAGACCCTGTGGTACCGTTGGCAGCAGTTCAGGATCCTGTGAACACCACGATGTTCTACGACTCCGTGTATAAGCGTGCGAGCGACCCGCCGATTGACCCGCGCTGTCCGCGCCCTGCAGGACCGTTCGGCTGGGATAATTTCCCTGGCGACCCACGCCACAAAGACGGCATCAATATCAACTTTGTGGACGGGCACGCGAAGTGGTATCGCCGCGACGCAAAGATTCCCGGACGCTCGCCCACCAACAGCGGTGAGGTAGACACCTATACGCTGCCGTGCGATTTGTCGGGCATTCCGGGCGGCACGCCAAACACCTAAAGCCTACGGCAGGGATTGCAGGGAGTTTGACCTTCACTCCCTGCACCCTTCGGGCAGGGGGGCGAAATCGGAGTAGTGATGCGCACCCTATCCTTGAGTTCCTCCTGATAGGTTGGGAAAACCTCGTGGCAACATAACGACGCATTCCTGATAGGATTCCTCTCCTGCGCAGCGAACTGTGGGTGCTATGAACCTGCTACGACCACGAGCCATCCAACCGGGCATGACATTGGGCGTGGTGTCGCCCTCAAGTGCGATTGAACCCGATGACTTGGAGAAGGGATTGCAGCCTTTTTATCAGCGCGGCTATAAGATAGTTCTTGGCGAGCATGCGCTGGCGAGGCGCGGCTATCTGGCAGGTACTGATGAGCAACGCGCACGCGACCTGATGGCAATGTTCGCCCGTGATGATGTCGACGCGGTGCTATGCTCGCGCGGCGGCTACGGCGCTGCGCGGCTCATTCCCTATTTAGACCCTGCTGTGTTCCGAAACAATCCGAAACTCCTGATTGGCTACAGCGACATCACGGTGCTGCACCTATGGCTGCTGCGTCAGGTGGGGCTGGTGGGGCTGTATGCGCCGATGCCCATCACCATGACGCGCCCAATCCCTGAGCATGCGATGGCGGTCTTCTGGCGGGCGTTGGAGGTCGCCGAGCCGCTGGGCGAAGTACCCTCTTGGAACGCGCCGTTTCGCGCCATCCGAGCAGGCAAAGCGCAAGGACGCCTCACAGGCGGCTGCCTGTGCCTGATGGCGGATTCCATCGGTACCCCCTACGAGCTGGATACGCGCGACGCGATTGTAATGATTGAGGATGTGGACGAACCGCCCTACCGACTCGATGCGATGCTCAACCACCTCAAACTTGCGGGCAAGTGGGAGGTATGCAAGGGGATTGCCTTCAGCGAGGATACGCGCTGGGAGAAGCATGTCAAGGAGGGCGAGCTGACACTCACGCCTGATGAGCTATTGGACGACTACTTCGGCGCGTTGCCGCAGCCTTCGATGGCGGGCTTTCCGTTTGGGCACATCTTAGACCCGCTGACGCTGCCGTATGGCGTGCTGGCAGAGCTGGACACCGAGCGCGGGAAACTCACCCTGCTGGAGTCGGCGACGGTCAAGCCTTAGCTGCTACGACGCGCTCTTCACCTGCTTGGGAGGCACGGGCACATCCTCCGGTTTGGACTGCGCTGCCAGCAGATTCTCTTGCTGGATGGCGTCGTAAATCTCGCGGCGATGCACCGTTACTGTGCGGGGCGCTTTGATGCCGAGCCGTACCTGCTCGCCGCGCACCTCCAGCACGATGACCTCGATATCATCGCCAATCATAATGCTCTGGTTGACCTTGCGCGTCAATACTAACATACAAGTAGCCCTCCTTGGCGTGAGCGATTAGCCTGCGGCTTCGGTCGCTTGCGCGGTGCGCCACAGCTCCTGCAGTATCGGATGGCGCGTCTGGTAGCGCTCGTCATCTAAAATCACCTGCCGTCCTATGCGCAACTCCAGATTAATCACCAGCGGCGCGAGCAGGTTCGAAGTCATCGCGTGCGGCTTGCCAGGCGGTATGGAGACCGTCGTTAGCACCGCGCGCGGCGTCGACTCGCTCAATCGCAGCCGCTCGACCTCAGCGTCCGACAACTCCACCTCGTAGTCGGGACGGAAGTACCACGGGTCTATCAGCAAGAGCGCCAAACTCGGCTCCTCCGCCGATTGGAGCCACCAGAAAGGACCCTCACGATCATGCTGAATCAGGACGAAACGACGATACTGACCCAGACCCACCAGTCCGTCCTCGAAGGTGATGAGGTCGTCCGCTTGCACTTTAATTGTACCGAATCGTGTGGTTTCAAGTTCCATGCTCTAACCTCCGCGCAGGAAATCGAATAGATTCACACTCTGCACGCGCGTGAACACTTGCAACGATGCTTGATAGCTCAGCTCTGATTGCTTGAGACGGCTAATCGCCTCAGCGAGGTCTATCTCCTCGATATCGGCGAGGCTGCCTGTGAGTTGGTCACGGCGGCTCATATGCAACTGCTCGTAGTTCGTCAGCTCGCGCATGCGCACGCCCACCTCGCCGCGATAGCGGTGGAACTCACTTTGGTACTGCTCGATATCTTGCAGATCGACCATCGAGAGTGGCAGCGATGCGTTCGTGATGAGATTGTTCTCTATTTGGGCAAGTTTGTTGTAGAGGTCGGCGAGGCGTGCGCCTGAGAAGTTCATGGCGAGGGTGCGGTCGGCAGCGATGTTGACCAGGAGCGGGTTGCCGTCGCCCCCATAGCTGGCGACTCCGCCGACGACATCGATAGGGGCGGTGTGGACGGTCTGCCCGCTGAACAGATACCGCTCGCCGTCGGGGCGCTGGTTGCCGATTTGGAGCAGGCGTCGCTGGATTTCGCGGATCTCTTGGGCGAGGGCTTCCCGTGCGGCGGCGTCGTTGGTGTCGTTCGCGCCTTGCGTGACGACCTGACGGGTGCGATGGAGCAGTTCGCCGATGTCGGCAAACGCCTGCTCGGTCGCCTGTAGGAACATCCGTGCTTCGCGAATGTTGCGAGTGTACTGGTCTATCTGCCCTATCTGGTCGCGCAGCGCGAGCGCGTGTACCGAGCCGACGGGGTCGTCCGACGGCTGCTCGACGCGCTTACCTGTGGCGACGCGCCGCTGCCAGAGCGCCATCTGATGCACGCTCTGCTCAGTCGCGTGTTCCATCCGCCGAAACTGCCAGTAAGTGCTGATTCGCATAGCCTCTCAGTCGCTGGGACATTCCTGTCCAAGCATCAGGCACGGACAGGAATGTCCGTGCTACTATCGCACCATCTGTAGCACATCTTGAATAAGCCCATCGAAAACGCTGACGACTTTTGCCGCCGCTTGATAACTGCGTTGATACTTCACCAAGTTCGCCGCTTCCTCGTCCAACGAGACGCCCGATACCGATTCGCGAATCTGGTAAAGATGCTCCAGCGTTAATTGTTGCGATTCGGCGCGATTTCTGGAGACCTGCGCGTCGTTGCCGATAATGCCCACCAGTTCGCGATAGTATTGGGGCAGGGTCATGCCCCCCAGCGCCGCCTGTGGCTGGTTGCGCAGGTTCAGAATCGCCTGTGCGACGCCGTTGTTGCCTGGCGTATTGGGCAAGCCGCTGGCGGCAATACGCTGCGGGTCGCTCACATCGCTGTGCAGGGCGATATTCGAGGCGTCAGTTCCGTCGAAGAACAGGTAGCCCGTGTTGTTGTCCAGCCCGTAGCCCGTCTGGTGCAAGGTGTTCACTTGGGTAATCAGCGTGTTGGTGAACAGGTTCAAGCGGTTCATGTAGTCTTGCAGGTTCGCGGCGGCGTCCATCAGCCCGCGCAGCTGCCCCTGCTGGATGCGGATATCGACGGGAGTGCTGTCCAAGTCGCGGTTGGGCACATCGATGGCGTTGGGCAGGGGGAAGGACGCGCCATCCTGCACGAGGGTATGCCCATCCACGAAGACCATAATGCCGCCGTCGCTGGTGTAGTGCGCTCGTGCGCCCACCAGCTCGCTCAGGCGGGTCATCAGGCGGTCGCGCTGGTCTAACAGGTCGCTCGCTTCCGCGCCGTTGGAGTGCGCCGCGCGGATTTGCTCGTTCAACCGTCCAATCTGCGCTGCGATATCGTTCGCCTCGCTGACGGTTTGGCTCATCTGCTGCTGGAGCTGAGTGTTCAAGTTTTGCCAGTTAGTATGCAAATTGCGGATGCTTCCGACCAGTGCACTGGCGGCTTGCAGCACACTCTGGCGCGCCGCCATACTGTCGGGGCGTGTGGCGAGTTCGTCGAAGGCGTTGAAGAAGGCGTTCAAGCGCGCGCTGATGCCTTGCTCGCCCGGCTCCAGCAGCACGCCCTCAATGTTCTGCAGCTGCTGGCGCAGGGTGTCCAAACGCGCGAAGTCGGCGGTGTTCGTGTTGATGCGCTGCTCCAGCATCATGTCGCGCACGCGCTGCACATGCTGCACAATCACGCCTGTTCCGATTCGGATGTTCGGATTGAAGGCGTATTCGGGCGTGTTGGCAAAATGCACGCGCCGTCGAGAGAAGCCGGGCGTGTTCACATTCGCCACATTGTGCCCCGTGACTTCCAGTCCTATCTGGAAGGCTCGCATGGCGCGTGCGCCTAACTCGATGCCTTGAAAGGTGGGCATAGTTTACGCCTCCGTGTTGAGCAGCACATTCGGGCTGGGCGGCGCGACGGTAGGCGCGTAGTGTTCAGGCTCCGCCGCGCGGGTGAGAATCGCCATCAGCCCGTGCGTGTAGTCCAGCTCGTTTAGGATGATGTCGTAGGCGGTCTGCGCCATGGCGTCGATCTGGTGGGCGAGCTGAAGCGCTTGCTGGAGCAGTGGCGTGGGCAGCTGTTCGGGCGATTCCAGTTGCACAACGGCTGCCCGCGCGGTTTCCAGTCGCTCCAGTATCGGTTGTATCAAGGTGTTCAAGTGGTCGATGCGCTCGGTGTCGCGTTGGATTAGCGCGTCGCGCCACTGTTCCAACAGCGGCAGCGCGCGCCTACCCTCGCGTAGCCACTCGCGTAGCCAATCAGTGTAGGTTCTCATGGCGTCGGCTCCTTCGGTAAGTGCTGGCTCAACTGCTTATACAGCTGCTCTGCCAACCCGAAACGCCCGTGCTTGGCTAAATAATCGGCAAATTGGATATCGAACATCTCTGTATAGTTGAGTGTTTTAGATTGGTTGGGCACGGTGCGTTGCATCGCACGCCAGAGTTGTAGGATGAAAAGCGATTCGAACTCGTGGCAGGCGCGGAGGAGGGCAGGTTGATTTTCGAACCCCCTCCGTGAGGTTCCCCCTACTGCGTAGGGGGAACCGAGAGAGGGGGGAGATGTTTCGGCTTGCAAGTTAGATGAACTGTCCTGCCAAGCGGATTGATTTGCAGACCCCCTCCGTGAGGTTCCCCCTACGCAGTAGGGGGAACCGAGAGAGGGGGCGGTTCCAGTTGCTGTGATGACTTTAGCGTTCATTATTGCACCTCGATTTCGGCGTGGAGCGCGCCCGCCGCTGTGAGCGATTGCAGTATCGCAATCAGGTCGCGCGGGCTGACGCCCAGTGCGTTGAGCGCTTTCACCAGCGATTCCACCGACGCGCCGTCGCGCAGGTAGACCATCCGCGCAGGCTCTTCACTGGCATCCACTTGCGTCTGAGGTACGACCTGCGTCTGTCCCTCGCTCAGCGGCGGCGGTTGCGAGACCTCGAAAGTGGTCTGCACACGCACCGTGATTCCCCCATGCGCAATCGCGACGGGCGCAATCCGCACATCGCCGTTCACTACGACCGTGCCCGTGCGCTCGTTCACTACCACGCGCGCCTTGATGTCGGGTAGCACGCTCAGCGTCTCCAACTGCGCAATCAGCATCACAGGGTCAACCGCGCTCTGGGCATCGAGCCGCACACGCACAGTGGAGGGGTCTAATGCTTGCACGGTCAGGTTCGGGAACGCGCTGCGGATGCTGCTGACGATTCGCGCGGCGGTGGTGAAATCGGGCTTATGGAGCTGAATCGTGACGCCGTTGTCGCCCTGCAGGTAGTGGGCAGGCACTTCGCGTTCGATCAGCGCGCCGTTGGGGATGCGCCCGACGGTGGTGTGATTGCGTTGCACACGCGCGCCGCCCCCGCCGAAGTTGAACCCGCCGATGGAGAGCGGTCCCTGCGCCACAGCGTACACATTGCCGTCCGCGCCGCGCAGGGGCGTCTGCAACAGCGTGCCACCCTGCAGCGACCGCGCGTCGCCGATGCTGGAGACCACCACATCGATCGTGTTGCCCGCCCGCGCGAAGGGGGGCAGCTCCGCCGTCACCATCACCGCAGCGACATTTTTCACCTTGATGGCGTTCGGCGGCACGGTGATGCCGAACCGCTCCAGCATGTTCGCGATGGACTGCACAGTGAACAACGCGCCGTTGCTGTCGCCCGTGCCCTCCAAGCCGACCACGATGCCATACCCGATAAGCTGATTGCTGCGCACGCCGCGTATCTGGGCGATGTCCTTCAAGCGCACGCTGGGGGCGACGGTTTGGCTAAAGGCGCACCCCCAAACACCCAACGCAAGCCAAAGGAGCAACGCCCCGATGTGCCCCGAAAGCCGCGCGCATCCAGAATAACGGCTGTATCCCACCATCGTAGACCCCTCAGAAGATAATCTTGAACAGGCGCGTGAGAATGCCCTCGCGTTGGCGCGAGCCGACGATGCCCTTGCCCTCGAAGTAAATCTCCGCGTTGGCAATCGCGGTGGAGGGCACGGTGTTGTCCGAGCGGATGTCGCGTATGCGCACCAGCCCGCTAAACACCAGCGTCTGGGTCTCCTCGTTGATTTTGAGCGTGCGCCTGCCCTCGATGCGCAGCACGCCGTTCGGGAAGGTCTCCACCACCTGCACGGTGATTCGCGTCTGCAGCGTGCCCGCGCGCGCTGTGTTGCCCTGCACATTCGAGTCGGTTTTGCCCGACGCGCCCAACTCGGGCCACAGGAAGTTCAGCAGCGGTCCCACGCCTGCGGTGGTGGACGCCGACTCCGACTTTTGTACGGCGGTATTGGCGCGCGCCGAGGCGGTCGTGTTCTCCGCGACGACAATCGTCAGCAGGTCGCCCACGCGACGCGCTTTGAAGTCCTCAAACAGGCTTGCCGATTGGTGGCTCCACAGCGAACCTGAAGCAGGCAAGTCCTGCGTCTGGGGGTCTTGCGCCTGAAACGCGCTTGCATAAACGAGCCAGAGTGTCCAAAACCAGCTCATAATCTCACCTCCACCACGCCCGTTTCCACAATCTGGGCGCGTATTGTTTTTTGCGTGTCGGGGATGTAGACGGGGATAACCTCGTCGTGCGCGCCCGTCGCTCGCGCGACCCCGCGCACTTCCAGCACGACGCCGCCACTGACAACGCGCACCTGCACGCTCTCTCCCGAACGCACGGCAATCTGGCGCGTTTTCTGGGGAGCTTTGAAGCGCAGGAGGTACTTCGCACGGGGTTGACCCTCCACCAACGCAGTGATTTCCATCGTCGCCGAGCCGTGCGCCACGCGCGGCGCGCCCTCTAAGCGGAACTCCACCGCGCCGCTGGGAACCGATGCAGGCGCAGGTGGGTTCTCCAGTGTCCACTCGCTTGCCGACTCGCCCACGACGGCTTTGAGTTGTTCGCGTGCGAACTGTTCCAATTGCGTGGCGTCCAGCATTTGTGCGGCGCGTGTCAGGCGCACAGCGTCGGGCATCTCTATTTGGAGGGAGCCGATATCGATCTTGTGTTGGCGCAGGCGCGTCAGCAGCTGCTGCTGTGTAAACATCCGCGTTTGCCCTGCCAGTGGCGATGCGCCCAGCTCGATTTGTGAGAGCTGCGCTTGCAGAGCTGGTTCCTGCGTCTCGATAGTGGCGATATCGCCCAATCGGAAGCGCGGGGCGTTTACAGTCGCCTCGGCAGGAATGCGTATCGTGGCTTGGGCATTCCTGTCCCGCCGTAGCGCACGGGCAGGAGTGTCCGTGCGACGCAGATGCTGCTCTTCCGTAAGCCGCGCCGACGCCGTCCATAGCAACCCCAACATCAGCACGGCAATCATCACGCCCCGATTATCGGCAAAAGAACTCGTATTTTTGAGAGTCCAGATTACTCCAGCGTCTGCCGATAATCGCAACGACGGTGGATTCGCAGGGACGCGCAGCGGATGAGTAGGAACGACTGGGAGGTGGAACACGATGATTAGCGGGAATATGAGCGGGGTTAACTTCGCAGGGTTAGCGACGGGGATCGACACAGAGTCGATTATCCAGAAGTTAACCGAGCTGCAGTCGCGCCCGATGCAGCGGCTGATGGTGCGCAAGTCGCAGCTGCAGAGCCGTATGAGCGCGTTCGACCAGTTTCGTGGGCTGGTCAATAGTCTTGCGTCGGCGGCGGGGGCGTTGTCGGTCAACAGCGCGTTCAACGCCGTGCGTGGCACCTCCAGTGATACGAATGTCGCTACCATCACCTCCTCCACCGAAGCGCTTCCGGGCACCTACGAACTGAAAGTCAGCAAGTTGGCGCAGGCGCATAAAATCGTGAGCGGTGCGCACGCCTCAGCGACCGCCGAGCTGGGCGCGAGCGGGCAGTTTATGGTGAACGGCAAGATTATTACTCTGCAGAGCACCGACTCGCTGAATAGCGTGGCGCAGAAAATCAACGCGGCGAGCGCGGGCGTCACGGCTTCCGTGCTGACCACCAGTACGGGTGCATACCTCACCCTTACCGCCAACGAGACGGGCAAAAACAGCAAAATCCAGCTCACTGATGTTGACGGCTGGCAGGTACTCGCACCCGCGCTCAAACTCGTGAGCTATACCGAATTCATCCGCAATCAGCAGGGCAACGCCGCGCTCTCCGACCGATTCCGCGAGTCGGGACAGACTCTTGCGCAAGTGTTCGGCATGACCACGCCCACCACGGGAACCATCCAAATCAACGGCGAAGACATCAATATCGATTTCGGCACGGACACGCTCGCCTCGCTGGTGAATAAAATCAATAGCGCAGGCGCAGGCGTCACCGCTTCGCTGGAGACCGAGACCGACAACGGGATCACCTACTACCGCCTCAAAATCGACGGGGGGAGTAGCTTGCCCACCTTCACCGACAACAACAACATCCTCAAGAAGCTGGGTGTGCTGCAGAACCAGTATCAGCAGGAGCTGGTGCAGGCGCAAGACGCCGAGTTCACCATCGACGGCTTCCAGTTCACGCGCAGCCGCAATCAAGTGAACGACGCTATTCAGGGCGTGACGATTACCCTGCTCAGCGCGGACTCTGTGAACCCGAAAACGACCGAGCTGCGCCTTACCCGCGATACGGAAGCGGCGCGCGGCGCGGTCAACAACTTCGTGAACGCCTTCAATAGCCTGGTGGACTTCCTCAAACAGAACGCCTCCATCAATAAAGAGACCCTGCAGGCAGGCGTGCTGTTCGGCGACACGACGGTCAGCACAATCATGGACGGTCTGATCAACCGCACGATTAGCGCGTTGCCGAATGTGCAAGACGGATTGCGCGTGCTGGCGCAGGTCGGCGTGCAGCTGGGGCAGGACGGCAAGCTCAGCTTCGACGAGGGTAAGTTCAACCAGGCAATCACCCAAGATTTACAGGGTGTGATGCGCCTGTTCACAGCGTCGGGGCGCACGACCGACCCGAATATCAGTTTCGTATCATCCACAGACAAGACCAAAGTTTCGCCTGCTGGGGGATACGAAGTGGTGATTACCCAAGCGGCAACCCGCGCGACGGCGAGCGCGAGCGTGGCGCAAACCGCCGCCAGCACCGAGACCGAAACGCTCACCTTCAGCGGCGCGCTCTTCGGCAGCAACCCCGTGAATCTGCTGATTAGCGCAGGTAGCACGCAGCAGGATATCGTGAACCAAATCAACAACGACTCGCGCCTGCGCAATCGTGTGGTCGCCAGTGTGGAGGGGGGCAAGCTCACCATTCGCGCGGTCAACTACGGCTCCGCGAGCAACTTCTCGGTGGTGTCGGACAAGGCGGCGTCGTCCAGCAACTCTGGCATCGGTACGACCGCGATCGACGCAGAAGGGTTGGATGTCGCAGGCACGATTAACGGCGAAGCCGCTACAGGGCGCGGGCAGTTCCTCACAGGCAACAGCGACAACCCCAACACGGCGGGGCTACAAATCCGCGTGACGGCGACCGCGCCAGGAACTTACGGGCAGGTGCATTTCACGCGCGGCGTCGCCGACCAAGTGCGCCTGTTCGCGCGTCAAGCAACCGACATCATAAGCGGCGACATCCAGAACGCGACGAACACCATCCGCGACCAGATGAGCGCACTCGATCGGCAAATCGACTCGATACGCGAGGAGGTAAACCGACGCCAGCTGATGCTGCGCGAGCAGTTCGCGCGGATGGAGCGCGCGATTAGTCAGATGCAAAGTCAGGGCGCACGGCTCGCTGCCTTCGCCAGCAGCCTGCCGCGCGTCGGTATCTCTGGCATGTAACTACGGAGGCATCACGATATGTACGGTGGCGTGAACGGTTATGAACGGTATCTGGAGACAGCGGTGGAGACCGCCAGCCCCGCGCGCCTGATTGTCATGCTCTACGACGGCGCGATACGATTCGTCAACGAAGCGGCGCACGCGATGCGCCAACGCGACTACGAGACCCAAAACACTAAACTCCTGCGAGCGCAGAAAATCCTCGCCGAACTCATTAGTAGCCTCGACTTCGATAAGGGCGGCGAAATCGCCGAGAACCTGTTCCGACTCTATACCTACATGTACAACCAGCTCGTCGAGGCGAACATCAACGACAGCGTGGAGACGCTGGAACATGTAACGTGCCTGCTCACCGAGCTACGCGAGGCGTGGGACACGATAGCAACCGAGTCCGAAGCTCAAGTCAGTTTACCGACAACACGGGTGGCTCTTCATGGCTAAATCGCTGACCGAGACCCTACTGCACGACTTCTGGATGCTCAGCCTCTGTTTGGAGGACGCTATCGAGGGTGAGCGCTGGGACGAGGTGACGGGGCTGCTGCAACGGCGCGAGGAGACGCTACAGACCCTTGAGAAGTTGGAGCCAGCCCCCCACTGGCTACCGATGCTGCGTCGCGCGCTGGACGCCGATGAGCGCTGCCAGACGCTCCTACGGCGTAAACAACGCGCCCTGCTGCTGGAACTGGAGCAGGAGACGCGCCAAAGCCACTGCGCCGACCCCTATAACGTGCTACCCAACTCCGACTGGAAGTTCGAGGCGGAGGGTTAGTTATTGTTTGGGGCGCAAACCGCGCTCCTGCAGCACCGCCTCCACCCACGCCGCGTCCGCCTCCGACAACGACGGCTTCACCGACTGACGATAGTCAATCAACAAGTGATACCGCCCCTGCACATACACCCGATCCACCAACACCTGCAAATCCAACCACACATCCGCATCCGTCGGACGCAACGGCACCCCAATCGTCGGCAAACGCTCCCGCAACCCTATCGGGTAAAACTCACGCACGGTCGGACGCTCCGCACGATACACACACACCCGATACGGCGTGCGCTCAGGCGCGTGCAGATACACCTCAGGCAAACTCAACACCCACTCCCCCGTGCGCAACAGGTCAATCTCCACCAAGTTCACCCCCGCCAGAAGGGTCTCTTGCTGCTTTTTGAGATACTGCGCTTGACCCGTGCCGGGCAGCTTGTTGGCAAGGCTCAACACCTCAATCGTGGTGATGACACGCCCGCCTGCAGGCTCCAAAAGGTTGATGAAGGTCTCGGTGATCGGGTCGCTCTGGATTTCGATGTAGAGCGGCAGGGTGCGTGGGGGCGCGACGGTGGCGGTGGGGC
>JARJMV020000127.1 GCA_029335935.2 bacterium | reverse complement strand
GTGGGTGTCGGAGGTGATGTTGCAGCAGACGCAGACGGCGACGGTGATCCCCTACTTTGAGCGGTTTATGGCGCGTTTTCCGACGGTGCAGGCGTTGGCAGATGCACCGCTGGAGGAGGTGCTGCGCTATTGGGAAGGTCTGGGCTACTACTCGCGGGCGCGGAACCTACACCGAGCGGCGCAGTGGATTGCCCAGAACGGCGGGCAGCTGCCCCGCACTCCCGACCGCCTGCGCGAGCTGCCTGGCGTGGGCGCGTACACCGCAGGCGCCATCGCAAGCATCGCGTTCAATCAGCCTGCGCCCGTGCTGGACGGGAATGTGACGCGCGTGCTGGCGCGTCTGCTGTGGCTCAAGGGCGACCTGAAGACCCATCGCGCCCAGAAGAGCCTCTGGCAAATCGCCAAGCAGCTGGTGGATGCCGAGCGTCCGGGCGATTTCAACCAAGCGCTGATGGAGCTCGGCTCGATGGTGTGTGCGCCTGCGCAGCCGCGCTGCTCGGAGTGCCCTGTGAGCCACCTGTGCGAGGCGTATCGGCGCGGTCAGCCAACAGCCGTGCCCGAACCCAGTCGTCGCCCCCCCACGCGCACAGTGGTGGATGTATCGGCGATTGTCGAGCGAGAGGGGCGGTTCCTGCTGGCGCAACGCCCTCCAGACGGCTTATGGGGCGGGCTGTGGGAGTTCCCACGCGCCACACGCGCCGAACGCGAGAGCCTCGAAACCGTCGCCCAACGCGCCGCCACGCTCGCAGGCGTGCAAGCAGAACCTTGCACCCTTATCGCGCACATCAACCACACCGTGACCTACTCCAAGATACGCTTATATGGGTATCTGTGTCGGTGGGCGTCAGGCGAGGCGCAGGTGGGCGTATACCAGGCGACGATGTGGGCGTCTGTTGAGGAGATGACGCGCTACCCGCTCTCCGCCCCCCAACGGCGATTAGCAGAGGCGCTGCGTCAAACCTCCCATCAGAAGGGGCTATTTTGAGGGCAGACCGCTGCGTCCACCCTCTACAAGGCACGGCTCGGTACTATTGTTAGCCTATCGTTAGCAGCTGCCTACACCCTCTGCTAAACTGGGGGCTTAGGGACAGCCAGCGAAGGGGATGTAGTTTTTACCATCCAACGCCATGTTTTCATACCACTGGGGACGAGGGATACCCATAGTCAGTTTGGCGTGTCCGTCAGCGTAAGCCGCCATCTGCCCTTTCGTACCGCCCGCCCAGCGACAGTCAGGCGCACCGACATAACCCGTGGTGGACTTGTCCGTATGGCGACTGTAGTTGCTGTCGGCGTCCCAGAAGAGCCAGATGTTTGCAGGTTGGTCAATCGCGGCTTGCGGAACCGCCGCCAAGTTGCCACGACAATTCGCAGGCGTGTTTGGCGGGCAGTCGGTAGTGAGGCGCGACTTGTAGGCGTAGGATGTGCCTGCGCCGCGATAGCTCGGATCGCCCGTGCTGAAGCCGTCCTGCTCCCATACGCTGGGGCGCGGCTCCGACGGGCAGAACCAGATCTTGTCGTTCTTCACATACGGCTGAACAATCGTGCGTAGCTGGGGCCACTGAGCATTAAATGCACGCGAAATGTTCGTGGCAGCAGGGTAGGTCTCGTCGTAGTCCTGAATGTACATCATAATACCTGTCGCTATCTGGCGGACATTCGACAGACAAGACGAGGTGCGCGCGCTCTCACGCGCACGAGCGAACACAGGGAAAAGTATCGCCGCTAAAATGGCGATAATCGCTATCACGACCAGCAGCTCAATCAGTGTAAATCCGCGTTGTCGCATACCTCAAGGAACCTCCTACAAGGCAACTGTACCCTTCTTATTATTATGAGAGTGTTAATAGATATTGGAGAGGCTGTCAAGCGAGAGCACTAACTTGTTCTTGCCTCCCGACCTGCTCTCCCACGCATTGGGATGGCTAAATTCCGCGTGCATTTGTGTCCGCTCCCTCTTCCGTGCAGTGGGGAAGGGGCGAAGGAGTAAGCGGCACACGCGCCGCTACCTAACTACGCATAGGAAAGCGTCACAGATTCTTTGTCTGCCACTCTTTGAGCAGATCGGGCGCGCGCGGGTCTAACAGCACCGTCTCCACGAAAAGCGCGTAGAGCGAGTCGTCCTTGATTTGTGAGACATCCACTCGCGCCGCCTCCAACGCTTCCTTGCTGCGCTTGATCATGTATTGCATCTGCTCTTCAGTGAAGTGGGGTTTCAGTTCGGTTGCGATTTCGCTGACGACTTGCGTGCGCAGTTGACGCCGTTTCTGCGCCGCGTCGGTCTCCAACCGCTTGATGGTCTCCAGGAACTCTTTCGGCAGGCTCTTACCGCGCGAGGTGTCCTCGCGAATCTTGAGAATCTCCTCTTTGCGGTTGCGCAGCTCCTTCGCTTCCTCTTGGATGAGGCGTTCGAGTTGTTGGTAGGCGCGCGCGTGCGTGGCTGTAAGCCGTTCAATCTGGGGCTTGGTGAGGTTCAGGGGACGGATGTTGTTGAACCAAGTGATGTCGCTCAGCGCGAGCAGGAGCTGATCCACCTCCGATAGGGTGGGCGTGCTGGCTTGCTGCGTCAGCCCGAACGCCAGCCCACACGCGATTGCCACAACCCAACTAATCCGCCGCATACCGCGATTATACCTCCCGATTGCCCGCTATTTTTGACGCGCGAGAGCGTATAATATTATAGGAGGCATCGATGACTATCCATCGCCTGATGTATTGGCTGTTTTTAGCGGTCGGCATGATGCTGTTGGCGACCATCGGATTTCTGTTAGCAGACCCGTTTTTGCAGGCGGTGGACAAGTGGTTTACGGGCGAGCCGCCGATTTCGCCGATTTGGACGCGCGTCGGGCTAACAACTGCTGGATTGCTGATGGGTATCTTGGTCGCCAATCACAGTTTTCAGCTGTTGGCGCGTGTGGCGCGTCATCTGGAGGAGGCGGAGCCTGACGAGAAGCTCGCAATCGGGCTGGGGCTGGTCTCGGCGGCGGTGATTACCTTCGCGCTCTATCCGTTGCTGTTCGCGATTGGCGGCGCACGCTTGGGCTGGGCGCTGACCTTGCTCGCGTTCGTGGTGTTGGTCTATCTCAGCATCGTGAGCTTCCTGAGCATGAAGGAGTACCTGCCCCTCACTGCGCAAATGGCGCGCCGCTCCAAAGGCGTCAAGGTGCTGGATACCAGCGTGATTATCGACGGGCGCATCCGCGACATTCTGCGCACGGGGTTTTTGGAAGGCAAGCTCTATGTGCCGGGCTTCGTGCTGGATGAACTGCAATATATCGCCGATTCGGAGGAGCCGCTGCGCCGCGCACGCGGCAGACGCGGGCTCGATGTGCTGAAACAGTTGCAGGCAGACGCTGGCGAGAACTTGGAAGTGCGCATTCACGACCGCCTTGCCCCCCACACAGGCGACGAGGTTGACGCGCGGCTCGTGCGTCTTGCCAAAGCGATGCGAGCCGATATCGTCACGAACGACTACAACCTCAACCGCGTGGCGGAGTTGCAAGGCGTGCGCGTGTTGAACATCAACGAGCTCGCCGAGGCGGTGCGCATCCATGTGTTGCCCGGCGAGGAGCTGACCGTGATTCCCATCCGCGAGGGTCAGGAACCCGATCAAGGCGTCGCCTACCTCGAAGACGGCACGATGGTCGTGGTCGAGAACGGGCGCGAGTATATCAATCAAGCCATCGATGTGGTGGTGACCAGCGTCTTGCAATCGGCGCGGGGCAAGATGCTCTTCGCGGAGCCGAAACTCGCCTCAGGCAAACCCGAAGGAGGGATCGACTATTCTTCACGCCCTTATTCTGGCGGCAGGAAGCGGCGTCCGATTCGGTAAAGGCGACAAACTTTGGCAGATAATCCACGGCGCGCCTGTGTGGCGGCACGCGCTGTGGCGCGTCGCGAGCTGCCCTGCCGTCCACTCCGCGACGGTGGCGGTCGCGCCCGACCACGCCGAGCCGTATGAAGCGTATCTCCGACGCTACCCTGTGCCCAAGCCTGTGCAGGTGTTGCCCTGCGGCGGCGCGACACGGCAGCAGACCGTGCGAAACGCGCTCGCGCACTTGCCCGACGGGGTGGAGTTCGTCGCCGTTCACGACGCCGCGCGCCCGCTGGTGAGCCGCGCGCTGATGGAGCGGTTGATTGCAGTCGCGCAGCGCCACGGCAGCGCGGTTCCCGCTTTACCTGTGCAAGACACCCTCAAGCGTGCGCCCGACGGTATTCAGGTACAACAGACCGAGCCGCGCGAGGGATTGTATCGCGTGCAGACGCCCCAAATCTTTCGCGCTCAGTGGCTCATCGAGGCGCACCGCGCCGCCGCCGAGCAAGGGTTCACTCAAGCCACGGATGACGCACAACTGCTCGAACGCGCAGGCTACCCCGTGTACTTGGCGCAGGGCGACCCGCGCAACCTCAAGCTCACCACACTCGACGACCTGCACCTGCTGCGCCTCTACTGGGGCGAAGGCGCACTCACCCGCACGGGAATCGGGTATGATATTCACACGCTAACGGAAGGGCGGAAGTTAATGCTGGGAGGCGTAGCCATCGACCACTCCTACGGGTTGCAGGGACATTCAGACGCCGATGTGGTGCTGCACGCTATCTGTGATGCGCTGTTGGGCGCGGCGACACTGGGTGACATCGGGCAGCACTTCCCCAACACCGACCCGCGCTGGAAAGATGCCTCCAGCTTGGAACTGCTGCGCCAAGTGGGCGCGCTGTTGGAGCAGCACGGCTGGCGACCGATGCACCTCGACGCAATGACAATTGCCGAAGCCCCGAAACTCGCGCCCTATATCCCCACGATGCGCGAACGAATCGCCCAAACGCTGGGCATCATGCCAGAGCAAGTGAGCCTCAAAGCGACCACGAACGAGGGCATGGACGCTGTCGGCGCACGACGCGCCATCGCCTGCTACGCGGTCGCCACGATCTATCCCGCTATAGGAGAGACCAACGATGAGTAAATCCCGACGCAAACAGGTGGAGATTGTCGATGTGACCTTTCGTAGCCCGCACCAAGACCTCAACGAGGCGGAGAAGCAGTACGTGCGCCGCAAACTGAGCAAGTTGGCGCGATTTTTTCACAAAATCTGGACGCTGGATGTGACCTACGAGCTGTTGCGCGGTCAGCACAGGGTCGCCGTGCTGGTGGACGCTGATGGGCAGAAGTTCCACCACGAGGAGACGGCGCACGAGTTCCGCGCCGCCGTCGACGCCGTCGTGCAGAAACTGGAGCATCAGCTCGCCCGCTACAAAGAGCGCCTGCAAAAGCGCGGACGCACGCCGCGTGAAGAGGTTCTTGAAGCAACGCTCCCCGAGACCCAAGAGACGATTGAGGAGACCCCCCGCCGCAAGCCGACCCTGCGACGCACGGTGCTTATCCCGATGAAGCCGATGAGCGTGGAAGAGGCTATCTTGCAGGCGCACTTGGAACAAGCGCCTGTGTATGTGTTTCTGGATGCCGACACGAACCGCAACGGCGTGCTGGTGCAGGTGGAGGAGGGTGTCTACGACCTGATTCAGGGTATGGACTGAACCCGACCTTGGCGTTGCGCCAACCTATCCGATCGGCGCAACTTCAAACTCGCCTGCCTCCAGCGCGTGGAGGAGCGCCCACGCTGTATCCAGCGCGGTGAGGCATGGGATGCCTGTCTCCACTGCCGCCCGCCGAATCAGCAAGCCCTGCTGCTCGGCACGGCGTTCGGGGCTGGGCGTGTTCACCAGCAGCTGCACACGCTTGCCCGTGATGTAGTCCAGCAGGTCGGGCTTGCCCTGCCCGATTTTGGGCACGACCGGCACGGGCAAGCCCGCCTCTTGCAGGGCACGGGCGGTGCCTTCCGTCGCATAGAGCTGGAACCCCTTCGCGTGGAACGCCTGCGCGAGCGCGACGCCCTCGGCTTTGTCCTTGTCTGCCAGCGTGAGCAGCACATTACCCGCGCGCGGTATCTGAATCCCCGATGCGACCATCGCTTTGTATAGCGC
>JARJMV020000107.1 GCA_029335935.2 bacterium | reverse complement strand
AGCCCGAACGGCTCAAGCGAGTGTGGAGTTGCTGGATAATCTCACGCAGAACCACAGTGTCCGCGCCCGCCGCGCGCAGATATAGCACGCGGATATTGCGTTCCTGCACGGCGCGTTCCGAGCGTTCGACGATTTCGCTGGGCGCGAGTGTCAACGACTCGGCGGCGCCGATGCTGTGTACGCGCACGGTCTGGTGGGGCATCGCCTGCGTGAGGTTGCCTGCGCCCATCTGCCGTGCGAACTCGATAGCGCCGAATCGGAGCGCGTGGGCTTGCATCGTCTGCGCGGTCGCTTGCAGCCCGCGTCGGTAGCCCAGCACTTGGTCGCCCGCGAAGATAACCAGCGACGCGCCCTGCTCGCGCGCGAGCAGGAGACTGCCCCGCAACGCGAGCGGCGAGACGCCCTGCGGATTGAACAGCCGCGCCACAATCGGCTTACCCCCTGCACGCACCTGCGCCGCCTGCACAGGGTCTAACCCCAGCCCAATCTGCGCGATAGCCGACGGCTCGCCTTCCACATAGAACACAGCGCCGCGCTCGGAGCGCACCGTCACGAACGGCGGCTGCGTCGGGGGCGACAGGTTCACCCGCGCTTTCAACGCCAGCATCCGCTTCGCCTGCTGGAACCGCGCCTCGCTGAGCCAGTAGGTAGGCGTCGGCTCGGCTGACGGAGCGCCCCACTCGGCGAGCGTGCCCTCCGTGAGCGCGACGCTGAACGGCGTGCTGAACTCGCCCAGCCACTGCGCGACCGTCTGGCCGTCCGCGCTCGCCCACAACGCCACATCGAGATAATCTAACACCAACTCGACCGCACCGTTCGCCTGCTCCACCTTCAGTCGCTGCAGGGCGATTGCGCCCGCCGTGATGGTCGAGAGCAGTACGCCCAGCGTCAAGACCCAACCGCTGATTCGCTGCACGCCCGATATTGTAGCACACTGCACGCGCCCCGTCGGCTTAATCGGCGCGGGAGGGCTGTCGGGGGTATAATCCCGATGTGATGAATCGGCAAGCAGCGCTCGGCTTCGGGTGGGGCGTGTTCGTGACCAGCGTTCTCATCGGCTGTCTTACCGCGCAGCGCGCCGCCAATCCGCGCTCGCAAGCGTCGCCCCCCACAGCAGGCGTGCGTGGACAGGGCGTGCCCGCCTTCTGGGTGCGTCCAGGCTATCGAGTCGATTTGGTCGCCGAGAATCTGGGCAACGCGCGATTTATGGAGTTCGACGACAAAGGCACTCTGTATCTCAGCCGTCCTAATCGCGGCGATATACTCGCCTTGCGCTGGCGCGGCGGCCGCTACGAGATGGTGAATACCTTCGTGGAGGGCTACCCGACCGTTCACGGCATGCACTTCGCGGACGGCTGGCTGTGGTTCGCGCAGACCGGCGCCATCCACAAAGCCCGCGACACAAACGGCGACGGCAAAGCCGACGAGGTGCAGACAGTCATCCCCGAAGGCAAGCTCCCGCGCGGCGGTGGACACTGGTGGCGACCCATCTTGGTCACCGAACGATATATCTACACAGGCATCGGCGACTCGGGCAACATCAACGACGAGACCGAGACCGAGCGACAGAAAATCTGGCGGTTCAACAAGGACGGAACGGGCAAGACGCTGTTTTGCAGCGGTATCCGCAACACGGAGAAGCTCCGCCTGCGCCCCGGCACCAACGAGATATGGGGCATTGATCACGGCAGCGACTGGTTCGGACGCACGCTGGGGGAACGCCCGCAGCAGTTTCAGCCCATCACCGACTACAACCCACCCGACGAACTGAACCATTACGAGGAAGGCAAGTTCTACGGACACCCCTTCATCACAGGCAAGAAGCTCCCGCGTATCGAGTTCCAGAACCGCAAAGACATCGTGGAACTCGCCGATAAGACCACGCCCCCCGCATGGAGCTTCGGCGCACACTGGGCCGCCAATAGCTTCACCTTCCTCACCAAAGACCACTTTCCAGGGCACAAAGGCGACCTGTTCGTGGCGTGCCGAGGGTCGTGGAACCGCGTACAGCCCGACGGATACCGCGTCGAGCGCGTGCTGTTCGACCCCGTGACAGGCAGACCGTACGGCAGCCTGACGATTGTCAAGACATTGACGCCGAGCAATCAGGTCTTGGCGCGCCCTGTGGATTGCGTGGAGTCGCCCGACGGCAGCGTGCTGTTCAGCTGCGATACCACCAACCGAATCTATCGCATCTCTTGGGTCGGTGAACGGAATGCGAAGGGTAATTAGCGCAGGATTGACGCTGGCGTTGCTGGTAGCGGTTGCTGTTGGCGTGGGCGATCTCAAGCCGGCGCCGATTCGCGCTGTGGATGTGTTCCACCGTAAGTGTAGCAACTGCCACGGCAAGGAAGGTTCGATGTTAGAGCGGGGCTTCGAGCAGAAGTATGCTTCGGCGAGCGAGTTGCGCGAGGTGGTGGAGAGCATGCCGGGCGCGATTGGCATGCGCACGGATGAGCTGGAGACGATGGTCGCCTACATGCGCGCGATTAGTCGCGGCGAGCCGTTTCTGATATGGACCGTGCGCGGCGCGACAGCGATTGAGGGCGAGGTCTCGCCAGACGACTCGAAGGTGCAGGCGCGGGCGAAGGGGCAGGGGCTGAAGGTCGTGCGTGCTGCCGCCAACCGTTGGCGGGTCGAGCTACCGAGAGGCGTATCGCTGGAGGATGTCGAAATCACGGCGCAGCGGGGCGCGTCGCGCACCACACTGCGCCTGCGTGAAGCCCCCTACAGCCACACGAAATAGCTACGCCGCATAGTCGCGCAGCGCGTTGCGCGCCAGGGTGTTCTCGGGGTCGATATCCAGCGCGGCTTGGAGATGCTCGCGCGATTGATCCAAGCGCCCCAAATCGCGCAGGATGAACGCGAGGTTCAAGCGCGCCTCCAGGTAGCGGGGGTTAATCTCCAGCGCCCGCTCAAACTCGGCAATCGCCTCCTCTTCCTGGCCCATCGCGGCGAGCGCCATGCCCAAGTGGTTGCGGATGTCGGCAAAGTTCGGGCGAATTGCCAACGCTCTGCGGTACTCGTCCACCGCCGCCGCGAAGTTGCCCTTGCGGTACAAGTCGTCGCCCAGCCGCGCATGGTAGAGTGCGTCGTCGGTGCTGTTGGAGCTGAGCGTCTCGAAAAGCGCAATCGCCTGATCAAAACGCCCCGCCCGGTCATACTCGAGGGCTTGCTCGTAGCGGGCGCGGTCGAAGCTGGGGTCTAACTGCACCGCCTCCTCGATGCGTCGCAAGCCGTCCTCGCGCCTGCCCGTCTCGTACCAGACGATGCCCTGATACAGCACTGCTTTCGCGAATCGTGGGTTGATTTGTAGCGCCTCCTTGAGGTGGAGCGCGGCGCGGTCGTAGTCGCGCAGCTTGCGCACGGCGAACGCCAGCGAGAAATGTAAATCGGCATAGTGGGGGTGTATCTCCAGCGCGCGCTGGAAGTGTTCCACAGCAGTCTCGTACTGCCCCCGTCGCAGCGCCGCCTGACCTAACTGCGCGTGCGACTCGGCGATATAAAAGCGCGCCAACTTCTGCACCATCACATCGCGCGTCTCGGTGAGCGCATGCTCAAATAGCTTCAGCGCGTCCTCAAAGCGCCCATCATCGTAGCACTTGATTGCCGAATCGTATGATTGGCTTCTGCCGACGCCCAAGATTTTTTGCAGGAATGACATCCAGTTCCCTCCGAGTGATTCGGATTATCGGCAGGATGGGTCAAGGTTTTTAGGGCGGGCGCGGCGCTATTCGATCTCTCGGATTTGCATTGGCGGTTCGGCGTTCAGCGACTCGCAGCCGTTCTCGGTGATGACATACACATTCTCGATGCGCACGCCGAACTTGCCAGGAAGGTAGATTCCTGGCTCGATGGTGAAGCAGTGCCCCACTTCGAGGGCGCCTTCGTAGGTTTGCGCGAGGTAGGGCGGCTCGTGGACGGAGAGACCGATGCCGTGTCCTGTGCGGTGGATGAAGTAGTCGCCGTAGCCTGCTTTTTCGATGACTCGCCGCGCGGTGGCGTCCACCTCGCGGGCGGGCACGCCGGGTTTGGCGGCTTCACGAGCGCGCATGTGCGCCTCGTACACGATTTCATAGAGGGCTTTCGCCTCGTCGGGGGCGCGCCCGACGCTCGCCACGCGCGTGATGTCGCTGCAGTAGCCTTGATACACGCCCCCGTAGTCCATCACCACGATATCGCCTTTTCGCAGGGGGCGTTGACTGGTCGTATGGTGGGGCAGCGCGCTCATCTCGCCTGCAGCGACGAGCGGGATACCGAAAGCGAGCTTAGACCCCGAATCGAACAGGGCGCGCTGGATGGCCAAAGCCACCGCCCACTCGCTGTAGCCCTCCATGCAGCGTTCGAGTCCAGCGGCGAGCGCGTCGTCGGTCAGGCGCGCGGCTTCGCGCATGCACTGCAGCTCCTCCGCGTCTTTGACCGCGCGCACGCATCCCATCAGCTCGCCGCCACGCCGAAAGAGCGCGGCTGGCAGCGCGTCTTGTAAGGTCAGCAGGAAGGCCGCCGGCATCTCATCGTCCACCGCGATAGTGGCAGTCTCCAAGTCGTAATCGCGCGTACAGGCCTCCAACGCGCGTGCGGGACCGTCTGAGTCGTGCCACACATAGCGTACTTGCCACTCTGCAGGGTTCGTGGCGGTACTCTCCGCGCTAAGCGCAGGCGCAAACCACACGGGGTCGCCCTGCTGCGGCGTCAGCAGGAACATCAGCCGCTCCAAAGGCGGCTCCGAGAAGCCGCTGAGGTACTGCATGTTCACCTGCGTCGACGCCAGAAACAGATCGACGCCCTCACGCACCATCGCCTGCTGCAACTTGCTAACCCGATTCCGATAGATGCTCATCTCAACCGCCTCCCACACGCAACATTAGCCAGTCATTCAACAGGTAGTAGATACGCCCAATCAAGAGCGCCATACGCGCCATCACCGTGTTGCCAAAGATTGCCCCCAGCCCAATCATCAGGAACCACCTGCCCCAAATCGCGACCCGCTTGACCGGACCGCGCTGCTCATACGAGAAGGTGAAGTAAGTCAGCACCGAGAGCAGAATCGCTACGAACAGGATGTTGTTAATCACCATCCCCACGGTGAGGTCGGGGTTCGCACTGCCAATCCAGAGGGGCTTTTTGAGTGTGCTGTTGAGCTGGGGCAGGTAAAGCGAGCTGAACTGCTGGAAGAACACGCCCGACGACGCGCCAATCAGCGTGCCAATCACAATACGGCTAACCCAGCCATATCGCTCGCTGAAGATGAAGTAAAGATACATCCCGTAGGGTACCACGAACGCCCACGCCCAATAGCCCTGCAACCAAATCGGCTCGACCCAGTAGCGATAGAGGATATCGATGGTCACAGGTCCCAGCGAGTAGCCCGCCGCCAACCCAATATACATATGCTCAAAAAAGCGGTAGACAGGATTCTCACGATACAGTAGTGAGTAGATAGCAAGCGTACACAGCACGCCTATCCAGATGTTCAGCCGTTCCGCGCTCAACGGTAGAAACTGTTGGAGCCAATCCATCTTAATCCTCCCGACTCAGTTGAATGCGCTGCATCAGCATCGCGAAGTTGCCCAGCAAGATGAAGGCGATAATCAGCACATGCGAGAACGAAATCGCGTTCATGAAGCGCGTGCCGAGACCGACGATATTGAGCAGCTGCTCGTATTCCTGTGCACCTTTCGCGCCTGTAATCATGCCCTTGATTTGCCCCGAATCGAGGTAAGTGTACGCCTCCGCCGCCATCACGGAGGTCGGACAATAGAGGATTACTAAATTTTTAGGACTGTATGAAATCCAGTTGGGCACAGTGCCTGAGGGTGTGACATCGATGACCATTTTATAGTCGCTGAGCGATTTCACACCCTGCATCACGGGCAGTCGGGTAATCGCCGTGCCGCGCACATCCTGTTTGACGGTAGAGGGCAGGTCGTTCACCATGCCTTTGATGGCGACGATGAGGTTGGGCACGAAGCCGAAGTGCGCCCACTGAGTGCCATATTCGTAGCCAGCGCCTTGGGTGATGCGCTCGGCAAGGCGTAGCGAGATGTCGCGCGATTGCGCCTCGTTCGAGACGAAGGTGAAGCGCACCTGCTTACGCATCAGATGGGTCAGTACCGCTTCGAGTTGGGGCTGGTTTTCGGCGATAGTGCTGGCGCTCCAATTGGATGAAATCATCACGAGGTCGCCCGGCTGGAGTTTCTCGATTTCGTCGTAGAACTTCTGCACGGGCGGCGAGATGCTGGCGGGCATGCGCAGGGGCGCCAGCAGGAACACGACGATGTTCACGAACAGCAGTAGGTACAACAGCCGCCGATCGATACCTAACATGCGTTGCCAAATCGTTTGGGGTTGCATAGGTCGCCTCCTTAGGTCACGCCGCGCTCTAAGCTCAGCCACAGACGGATTGCCATCGCGAGTCCGCCGATGCCTACGCCGAACTCGATGGCGCGTTGAGCTGGCGCGTTGAGCTGGGTCAGTAGCCAGTTCGCGATTTTGGGCAGCGCGATGTTGTGCTGCACTTGGCTGAGCAGGTTCGCTCCCTCAGGCGCAGCCGCTTCGGGCAGCCCCAGCAGCATATAACTCAGATACGCGCCTAACGGCACGACGCCGATCATCACTAACATCGCGGTGAACATCAGAATGCTCGCCTCTATCGAACGGATTCGAAAGGCGCGATACGCCGCCGAGAAGATGTAGAACGCAATCAGCGAGAACATCGCCGCGTCGAGCTGCACCAGCGTAAAGTCGAACAGCAGCGTGAACCCCTGCTTGATGGTCGCGTTCTCTTCCTGGAACAGCAGTTGGCGTTCCATCATCGACTTGGAGATGCTCAGGAACGCCATCACGACGAACGAGACGAGCAGCACGACGCTGTAGCCCCACTGAGCGCGTTTTTGCACCACATTGCGC
>JARJMV020000059.1 GCA_029335935.2 bacterium | reverse complement strand
GCTCCACGGGCGCAATCACATAGGGCGCGGACGCGCTAAGCCACGACCCCCACGCCGTGCGGCGCGAGATGTTGCCCTCGTTCCAGACGATTGTGGAGTGATACTGGAACCCGATTCGCTTTGCCAGCGTGGTCACATCCGCGCCCACGCTCTGCTGACCGCCGCGATTCTTATCCAGCGGGATGTTGAGGCAAAACCGCCCATCGGACTTGAGCCACTGGTAGCACCGACTTAGCCACGCGCCGCAAAACTCAAGGTACTCGGCGTAGCTCAAGTCATCCGAGTGCGTGCCGTAGACCACCTCCACATTGTAAGGAGGTGAAGTGACGATGAGATCGACCGACTCAGGCGGAATGATGTCCGCCGTCAGCACATCGGCGTTGTACAAACGGCACTCAGGGTTCTCAATCTCGAGGTAGGGTAGCATCGCTCAGAGTATACCACGCAACAGAGCGAGGTATAATCGGCGCGTGGGACGGCTTGAGGTGCGTGGGACGCGCAGCGCCGCTGGCAGGGAATCAGCAACATCAATGCGCCCAGCATCCGAAACTTATAGAGGCGAGGTGGTGCATAATGGCTGTCCGCCGTCGCGGGAAGTGGCTGGTTTTGGGCATGCTCTGCCTGCTGATAGTCGGCGTGTGGGCAATCGCACGCGAGCTGCGCTGGCTACCGGCCCCTGCGCCCGATTGGGCGCGTTTGGGAACTAAGGCGCGCGCGTTCTGCAACGCCCAAGGCGTCGCCTACCCGCTGCAGCAGCCGAGCGTGCGCATCGAAAAACGCGCACGCAAACTCTACCTGCTGGAACAGGGCAAGCCGATTGCCGAGTTCCCGATCGCGCTGAGCCGCGCTGCCGTAGGCGACAAGGTGCGCGAGGGCGACCGCAAGACCCCCGAAGGCGACTACTATGTGTGTGAAAAGCACCCCAGCCGACGCTTCTACCTCTTTCTGGGGCTGAGCTATCCTGCACTCAAAGACGCAGTGCGTGGCAAAGCGCAGGGGCAGATTAGCGAAACGCAGTATCAGGCAATCCAACGCGCGATTCAGTCGGGCGTGTGCCCACCGTGGGATACGCCGCTGGGTGGCGCGATAGGCATTCACGGTGGTGGTGTCGGACGCGACTGGACGCTCGGCTGCATCGCCCTGCGCGACGAGGATGTGGAGCTGCTGTATATGTTGCTGCCCATCGGGACGCCTGTGCGAATTTCGCCATAACCCGCGCGCTCAACCACTTCAGGTACACTCTGTGCATGAGCCGTTCACCGCGCGAGTTCGGTTTTGAGACCCGTATGTTGCACGCGGGGCATATCCCCGATCCTTACACAGGCGCACGCGCTGTGCCCATCTATCAGACCACCTCGTTCGTGTTCGACGACCCTGACCACGCCGCGCAGCTGTTTGAGCTCAAACAGTACGGCAACATCTACACGCGCATCATGAACCCTACCAACGCCGTGTTCGAGGAGCGGATGGCGTCGCTGGAGGGGGGCACGGGCGCGGTGGCGACTGCGAGCGGTATGGCAGCGCAGTTCCTCACCTTCTACACATTGCTGCAACCCGGCGACGAAATCGTCAGCTCGGCGCACCTGTACGGCGGCACAACGACGCAATTCACCCACACCTTCAAAAAGATGGGCGTGACCGTTAAGTTCGTAGCTCCCAACGATTTCGAAGCGTGGGAATCGGCCATCACGCCGCGAACCCGCGCCCTGTACGGCGAGACTATCGGTAACCCCAAAGGGAGCGTTCTGGATATCGAACGGCTCGCGCAGTTGGCGAACGCCCATCGCATCCCGCTGATTGTGGACAACACCTTCGCCACACCGTACCTGTGTCGCCCGATCGAGTGGGGGGCGACGATTGTGGTCCATTCCGCCACAAAGTTTCTCGGTGGACACGGTACCACGATCGCGGGCGTAGTGGTGGAGTCGGGCAAGTTCGACTATAGCCACATCCCGACGATTGCCGAGCCATCGGGCGCGTATCACGGGCTGAAGTTCTACGAGACCTTCGGGCACTACGGGTTCCTGATGAAACTGCGTGCGGAGACACTACGCGATGTCGGAGCGTGCCTCTCGCCGTTCAACGCCTTCTTGCTGCTGCAGGGGCTGGAGACGCTCTCGGTGCGGATGGAGCGCCATGTGGCAAACGCGCAGACGGCCGCGCGGTTTCTGGCGGAACATCCGCGCGTGGCGTGGGTCGCCTACCCAGGACTGCCCGACCACCCCGACCATCACCTCGCGCAGAAATATACACCCCGCGGCCCCGGCGCCGTGTTCGCGTTCGGCATCAAGCCACCGATGGGCACTCACCCACGCGAGGCAGGCAAGCAGTTCATCCGAAACCTGCATCTGTTCTCGCACTTAGCCAATGTGGGCGATGTGCGTAGCCTCGTCATCCACCCCGCATCCACCACCCACCAACAGCTCAGCGACGAGGAGCTGCGCCTCGCAGGCATCGGTCCCGAAATGATACGGCTCTCCGTCGGGCTGGAAACCCTCGAAGACCTGCTATGGGACTTAGACCAAGCGCTGTGGGGCATCGATAAGGACTAATCGAGTGACAGGGGCGCACGCCGAGTAGGGTATCCTCTACCATGAGGGAGGTACCCGCTATGAATAACCCACTGGTTGAAACGCCTGAGCAATTATCTATACAGTTCGCTCCCCACGCGCTGACGCCAGAGCAAACGGCGGAGCGTCTCCGCACGGGCGAGCAGGGGCTAAGCCTGCAGGAGGCGCAGCGACGGCTCCAACAGGACGGCTATAACGAACTGGAAACCATCAAGCCAATCAGCATCCCTGAGCTGATCCTGCACCAGTTCAAAAGCCCGCTTATCTACATCCTGCTGGCCGCGGCAGTAGTCACGCTCTTGCTCGGCGAGTATATCGACACGGGCGTTATCGCCGCGGTGCTCATCCTCAACGCCACGATAGGCTTCATTCAGGAGTTTCGCGCGGAGAAATCGGTGCGTGCGCTGATGCAGCTCACTGCGCCGCACGCGCGGGTGATTCGAGACGGCGCGGAACACGACATCGAAAGCCGCGAGTTGGTGCCGGGCGATGTGGTGGTGCTGGAGTCGGGCGTGCGCGTGCCTGCCGACATCCGTCTATTTCAGGCGACCGCGCTACAGGTGGACGAGTCGCTGCTGACAGGCGAGTCGGTTCCTGTCTACAAGCAGGTCGCCCCCGTGCCAGAGGAGACGCCGATTGCCGACCGCGCGAGCATGCTCTATTCGGGTTCGATTGTGGTTTCGGGGCGCGGGCGTGGGTATGTCGTGGCTACAGGCGAGCGCACGGAGCTGGGCAAAATCGCGGAGCAGATGCGCGAGCAACGCATCGACGAGACGCCCCTACAGCAGCGCATGCGCCGCTTCGCGCACATCGTGGGGCTGGTCATCGGCGTCAGCTGCGCGGTCATCTTCGGGATGGGACTGGCGCTGGGCAACAGCGTGGTGGAGATGTTCAAAATCATCGTGGGCGTCGCGGTCGCCGCTGTGCCCGAAGGGTTGCCCATCGTGCTGACCATCACGCTCGCCCTGCGCGTGAGCGCGATGGCGAAACGCAACGCGCTGGTGCGACGCCTGCACGCCGTCGAAACGCTCGGCAGCACCACCGTCATCGGCTCGGACAAGACAGGCACGCTCACTGAGAACCGCATGACCGTGCAGGAGTATTGGACGGCAGGCGAGTGGTATCGGATTAGCGAACTCCAAGCGCAGGATATTCCCCGCAACGATGAACATCCGTTCGTGCTGGCGTTGCTAACCTCCGTGCTGACGAACGAGGCGCAGGTGCGGCGCGTGGGCGAGGATGAATACGAGATTCACGGCGACCCGACGGAAGCCGCGCTGCTCATCGCCGCGCTCAAGGCGGGCTTCCATCACGACGAGTGGCGCGAGCGGCATCCCGTTGTGGGTGAGATTCCGTTCGAGCCAGAGTTGCAATACTCTGCAAGTATTCGCGAGCGCGGCGACGAGCAGTGGATGTTCGTGAAGGGCGCGCCCGAGCGCGTGCTGCGCATGGCGACGCGCTGGCTCACCCCCGACGGCGAGCTCCCCCTCAATCAGGAAGCGCAGGAAGAGGTGATGAGCCATGCCCAATCCATGGCAGAGCGCGGGCTGCGCGTGCTGGGGCTGGCGTATCGCCGCTGCGCTGAACGCGCCGAGACGCGCACAGGCGTGCCCGAACCGTCCGATTTGGTCTTCATCGGGCTGGTGGGCATGATGGATCCCCCGCGGCGCGGCGTGTTGGAGGCAATTGACGAGTGTCGTCAAGCAGGTATTCGCGTGCTGATGATTACGGGCGACCACGCCGCTACTGCCCGCGCGATTGCCGCCCAACTGCATATCGCCCCGCCCGACGCGGAAGTGATTACCGGCGCGGAGATGGAACGCCTCACCGACGCGGAGCTGCGCGAGCGCGTGCGCACCGTGAATGTGTTCGCGCGTGTGTCGCCTGAACACAAGCTGCGCGTGGTGAAAGCGTTGCAGGCGAACAGCGAGACGGTGGCGGTAACGGGCGACGGCGTGAACGACGCGCCCGCGCTACGCGCCGCCGATGTCGGCGTGGCGATGGGCAAAAGCGGCACGGATGTCGCCCGCGAAGCCGCCGACATCGTACTGGCAGACGACAACTTCGTGAGCATCCGCAACGCCGTCGAGGAGGGGCGCGTCGCCTTCAAAAATGTGCGCAACGCCACCTTCTTCCTCATCTCCACAGGCGCAGGGTCTATCCTGATGTTCCTGTTCGCCGTCATGCTGGCGATGCCGATGCCGATGTTGCCCGCACAGCTGCTGTGGCTGAACCTGGTTACCAACGGCTTGCAGGATGTGGCGATGGCGTTCGAGCCGGGCGACAAGAGCATCATGCGCCAGCATCCGCGCCCGCGCAACGAGGGCGTTATCTCGAACCTGCTGTGGGAGCGCACGGTGATTGTGGGTATCTTGATAGCAATCGCGACGCTGTGGCTGTTCCACTACGAGTATGAGCAAACCGACTCGCTCACCCGCGCGCAGACCGTCGCGCTGACCACGATGGTGCTGTTCCAGAACTTCCATGTGGGCAACTCGCGTTCCGAGTTCCGCTCAGCGTTTCTGCTCAGCCCGCTGCGCAACCCGTTTTTGCTGCTGGCGGCGCTGAGCGCGCTCACAATCCACGCGCTCGCGCTCTACTTGCCCCCGACGCAGTTTGTTTTGCGTGTGGAGCCGATAGAGTTAGAGGCGTGGGTGCGGAGCGCGCTGGTTGCGTTGAGTGTGGTGGGGGTTGTCGAAGCGCATAAGTGGCTTCGCAACCCCAAGTTAGCGGTGGAGGGGATTTAGCGTCCGGGCGCGCCGTAGCCGGCAGGCGGCTGGTACGGCGCGGGGTTCGCCCCCTGCGGCGCCATCGGCGCGGGCGCAGGCGCGTAGTTCGGCGTGGGCGGACCCCCTGCCCGAATCGTGTCCACAGTCGGCGCAGGCTCCGTCAGACTACGCACCACGAAGAAGCCCAACACCGCCACAATCACCACGATAATCCCAATCACGACGGGCGTCGGTATCTCGGTTCGCATGGCTGGCTCCTATCGTGCCCAGTCGTTCTCGTGGGTTGCGGTCAGCGACCAGTGCCACGGCACTTTCACCGCGCCGCGACGGAACGCTTTGGCGTGCCCATCGGCGAAGGTGAACACCGCCATCCGATTGTGGCGGTAGCGCACCTGCCCGTAGCCCAAGTCGGGGTTCCAAGTGCTGTTGGGATCCCAGACTGAGCGCGGCACATCGCGGTCTAAGCGATCCCAGAGCGGGTCGCTGTCGCCCTGCGGGAAGCGTCCGCCGTTCCAGCAGGTCTCTTGCGAGGGCCAATAACAGAAGTTCGCCGAAGAATCCCAGCCCCATCCCTCAATCTGAGTGGCGTCGCCGTAGATAATCGTCTCCGCTGGGTGGGTGAAGAGGGCTTCAGTGTCGGGCAGGTAGCATCGCCCTGGTCCGAGCGGGCAGCTGTTGTCCCAAATCAGCGGGCAGATGTGCTGGTTCATGCTGTAGTTGAAGGCGCGCGCCACCCCTGAAGGGCAGATGCGAATCTCGCTCGCGCGAGCCTGCGGCGTGTAGGTGTCCCAAGTTGTGCCCACGCCCGACTTGATGTACGGCGAGATTTTGAAGAACCAGTGCCCATTCCCTAAATTCGGCACATCCACCCACGCAGGGAACCAAGTCTGGTCGTAGTCGGTGAGGTACATCATGGTTGCCAGCCCCATTTGTTTGTGGTTGCTGGTGCAGGTCGTCTGACGCGCCTTCTCGCGCGCCTGGGCAAACACAGGGAATAGAATCGCCGCTAAAATAGCGATAATCGCAATCACGACCAACAGCTCTATTAGCGTAAATCCACGCTTCATCGCATTACCTCCTTAGCAGGATTACGTCGCTGCTACTATAGACCTACTCCGCCGCTCACCCGAATACCAGTTGACCGAGTAGGTCTACTTGCTAATTATACCCTATTTCGTAAAAAATTCCCATCTAATTTCCCCAGTGTAGGAGAGGAAGTTGGGGTGAGGGTAAATCTGTACCTGCCCCAGTAGCTGCTTACCTACTCACACTAATCTGCTACTGCCGCGCTAGAGCCTCACATCCAGCGTGGCTCCTCAATAAGTGAGAATGCTGAAACAACCCGTTGTCCCCACGAGTAGTTGAATCTGTCGCTGGTTTGGGGTATAATGACGATTAGGCAAGCGGGCATAGCTCAATGGTAGAGCTCCAGCCTTCCAAGCTGGCGGTGCGGGTTCGATTCCCGCTGCCCGCTCCAAAGGATTATGGCGCAAGATAAGATCATCATCTCCGGCGCGCGTGAACACAACCTCAAGAACCTGCATGTCGAAATCCCGCGCGACCAACTCGTCGTGATTACAGGCGTGTCGGGGTCGGGTAAGTCCACGCTCGCGTTCGATACCCTCTACGCCGAGGGGCAACGCCGCTATGTCGAGAGCCTTTCATCCTACGCCCGACAGTTCCTCGGCGTGATGGACAAACCCGATGTCGACTCCATCGAGGGTCTCTCGCCCGCCATCTCAATCGACCAGAAATCCACCAGCCACAACCCGCGCAGTACTGTGGGCACTGTGACGGAGATTTACGACTATCTACGGTTGCTGTTCGCCCGCGCTGGTCGCCCCCACTGCCCTCAGTGTGGCAAGCCCATCGCGCGACAGACGGTGGACGGCATCGTGGACACGGTAATGCGCCTCCCTGAAGGCACGCGCATCCAAGTGCTTGCGCCCGTCGTGCGCGGACGCAAAGGCGAGTATCGCCATGTGTTCAGCGAGGCGCAAAAACTTGGATTCGTGCGCGTGCGCGTTGACGGACAAGTCTACGAGGTCGCCGACCCGCCCACGCTGGACCGATATAAACCGCACACCATCGAGATTGTGATAGACCGCATCGTCGTGCGCGAGGGCGTGCAGTCGCGCTTAGCGGAGGCGGTGGAGACCAGCCTGAAACTGGCGAAAGGCTTGGTGACGATTCATATCGTGAGTTTGCCTGAGCAGGCTGTGGTGCAGGGGGGCGAATGAGCGCGTTTGACCGAGCGATACTCATCGTGCTGGACGGCTGCGGCGTGGGCGCAGCTCCCGACGCCGCCGACTATGGCGATGTCGGCGAGAACCATCCCGACACGCTGGGACACTTGGCAGAGGCAGTGGGCGGGTTGAACCTGCCTACGCTGCAAGCGCTGGGGCTGGGCAATATCGCGCCGCTGCGGGGCGTTCCACCTGCCAACGCGCCACGCGCTCACTACGGCAAGGTGCAGCCCCACTCCAAAGGCAAAGACTCAGTCACGGGGCACTGGGAGATGATGGGCCTCCACACGGAAGTCCCATTCCCCACCTATCCCAACGGTTTTCCGCCTGAGATTATGCAAGCGTTCGAATCGCGCATCGGCAGGCAGACGCTGGGCAACTACCCCGCCTCAGGAACGGAAATCATCCGCCAGCTCGGCGCGGAACACCTGCGCACAGGCAAGCCGATTGTCTACACCAGCGCGGACAGCGTGTTCCAGATTGCCGCGCACGAGGCGGTAATCCCTGTTGAGGCACTCTATCGGATGTGTGAAATCGCGCGCGAGCTGCTGCAGCCACCGCACCATGTGCAGCGCGTGATTGCGCGTCCATTTATCGGCGACAGCCCAGAGACCTTTCGGCGCACAGAAAACCGCCGCGACTTCCCCCTGCCCCCGCCGCCCAATCTCATCGATGCGCTTGCCTCGCGCGGTGTCGGCGTGTATGGCATCGGTGTCGTACCAGAACTGTTCGTCTATCGAGGGTTCCGACACGCCGAGCGCACGCAAAGCAATCCCGAACATCACCAAGCGTTAGTGCGCGCATTAGCGAGCGATTGCGCCTTTATCTTCGCCAACTTTGAAGACTTCGACATGCTCTACGGGCATCGGAACGACCCTGAGGGCTTCGCCCGTGCGCTGGAGGCGTTCGACGGCATGCTCGCGGAGCTGCTCGCCCTGCTTCAGCCGACCGATTGGCTGATTCTGACCGCCGATCACGGCAACGACCCCACTACTCCCAGCACTGACCACTCGCGCGAGTACCTGCCGCTGCTCATCTACTCGCCGTCGGTTGAGGCAGGGCGCGACTTGGGAGTGCGGCGCACGCTTGCCGACATCGGCGCAACGATTGGGGCGCGTTGGGGGGCGTCGCTCACGCACGGCGTCGATATGCTCGCCTAACGCGCCCCGAAACTGCTCACCAACGCGCCGCCTACCCACAGCGTCAGGTACATCGTGAACCCATAGCGCAGCCAACGACGCACAAACAGCGGATTCCGACGCCGATACCACTCGGCAAGCCCCACCGCCATCGCCAGCGTCAAAAACTTCACCGCGAAGAACGCGCCCCAACTCAACTGAATGAACCAGTCCATAATCGGATTGAACTCGGTCGCATACCCGCGCGTGATTAGCCAGTAGGTACTTAGTGAGTCGGCAAGCACCAGCAGAATCAGTCCCCAAGTCTCTTTGTGGCGCATGCTGGGTCTGCCAGCAACTTCCGTGCCAGAAGGTATAATCGCCTCGCTATGGACGCCCGTACAGTTTATCAGAATTTGGAGCGTTGGCAGAAAGAGACTGCGTTGTTAGGTTCCATTGCAGGCGTGCTGGGCTGGGATCAGCGCGTGATGATGCCCCCGAAAGCCGCGCCCCATCGCGCCGAGCAGCTCGCGTTGCTGTCGGGCATGATTCATCAGCGTGCGACCGACCCGCGTATTGGCGAATGGCTGAGCGATTTAGAGCGGAGCGAGCTGACGCAGCCGTCCGACAGCGTGACCGCCGTGAACATCCGTCAGTGGCGACGCGAGTACGATAAACTCACCAAACTGCCCACCGAGCTGGTGATGGAGTTCACGCGCGTCACCAGCCTCGCCGAGAAGGTGTGGGAAGAGGCGCGTGAAGAGTCGGATTTCCGCCTGTTCCAGCCCCATCTGGAGCGGATTGTGAGCCTCGTGCGCGAGATTGCCGAGCGGCTGGGCTACGCCACCGAACCCTACGATGCGCTGCTGGACGAATACGAGCAGGGCATGACCGCACAAGAGGTGGAGCGGCTGTTTGAACCCCTGCGCCGCCACACGCCCGAACTCGTGGCGCAAATCCGAAACGCCCCACGCCAGCCCGATACCACTATCCTGCGCCGCCACTACCCGCGCGCCGCGCAGGAAGCCTTCTGCCGACTTATCGCCGAGCGAATCGGCTTCGATTGGCAACGCGGACGCCTCGACCCCACCGTGCATCCCTTCGCCACGCGCCTCACGCCCGGCGATGTGCGCATCACCACGCGCTACTATGAGGATTTTCTCAACCCCTCACTGTTCGGAACTATCCACGAGCTCGGACACGCGCTCTACGAGATGGGACTTCCCGAAGAACACTGGGGTACCCCCATGGGCGCATCCACCTCGCTGGGCATGCACGAATCGCAATCGCGCATGTGGGAGAACTTCGTGGGGCGCAGCCGCGCCTTCTGGGAGTATTTCTACCCCATCGCGCAACAGCACTTCGAATCGCTGCGCGACACCCCACTCGACGCCTTCGTGTTTGCCGTGAACGCGGTACAGCCCTCCACCATCCGCGTGGAAGCCGACGAGGTGACCTACAACCTGCACATCATGCTGCGCTTCGAGTTGGAGTTGGCGCTGATGCGCGGCGAGTTGCAAGTGGCGGACTTGCCCAGCGCGTGGAACGAGCGGTTCAAGGCGTATATGGGGTTCACACCACCCAACGACGCCGAGGGCGTGCTGCAGGATGTTCACTGGTCGGGCGGCATGATAGGCTACTTCCCGACCTACAGCTTGGGCAACCTCTACGCGGCGCAGCTCTACGAGGCGGCAGAGCGCGACTTGGGCGACTTGCACGCGCAGTTCCGCAAGGGCGAGTTCACCCCGCTGCTGGAGTGGCTGCGCGAGAAGGTGCATCAGCAGGGGCAACGCTACTCGGCGAAGGAGCTTATCGAGCGCATTACAGGCGCGCCGCCCAGCGCGGAACCGCTCATCGCCTACTTCCAGCGCAAGTTCGCGCCGCTGTATGGAGTGTAAACAGCGCGACAGAGCGAATATCGTGTATAATAAGGAGTGGTGAGGATGTATCGCAAAAGGCTCCTTTCCGGGCGACTTTCCTCACCAACCCCACCACACACGGGAGGCGCGGAAACCCCGCCCGCGCCTCCTGCAACGACCCGTACATGAGGCTATATCGCTATGACGGCTCCCGCAACGCTTAGGTTCCCCCACGCTGTGCCATAATCTATAGCGCAACTGATGGGTCCCACCTTCCCGACGCTTGGGAGCTGCATCGGCGTCTCTTTTGAGCGTGCGCGGTACGCGATTGGGCTGATGGCGGGCACTTCGCTGGACGGCATCGATGCGGCGTTGGTGCGCCTGACGGGTTCTGGCGACTCGCTGCTGGCGCAAACGCTCGCGGTTCACCACAGCCCCTACACGCCTGAAGAGCGCGAGGGACTGCTCCAGCTCATAGAGCGCGGGCGTCCTGCCGAGTTGTGCCTGTGGGACGCCTATCTGGGCGAGCGGTTCGCGCAAGCCGCGTCGGCGCTGATAACGCAAGCGTCTCCGCCACGCTTGGACTTCGTCGGCTCGCATGGGCAGACCATCTGGCACGCGCCTCACGGCGCACTGTTTGAGGCGTCGGTGCACAACACCTTGCAGATCGGTCAGCCCGATGTGATTGCGGCGCGGTTGGGCGCGCCTGTTGTAGCTGACTTCCGCACCCGAGATATGGCGCACGGTGGACAAGGTGCGCCGCTTGTGCCGATTGTCGATTGGCTGCTGCTGCGCCACCCGACCGAACATCGCGTCGCGCTGAACTTGGGCGGTATGGCGAATGTGACGGTACTACCCGCTAACGGCGCGCCCGACAGGATTGCGGCGTTCGACACGGGACCAGGCAACGCGCTCATCGACGCTGCGGTCTACGCCTACAC
>JARJMV020000019.1 GCA_029335935.2 bacterium | reverse complement strand
TGGGGCGAAAGTTTTGCCCTATGAATTGGCGAGCGCGTTGGATTTGGTCGCCGGGCGAGCCTGCCCCGCGCAATTTCTACTGGTGCGTGCGCAAAGAGTTTCAACTGACCCGAGGCTTGCACAAAGTATTGGTTGCCCTCAGCGCGGACACCCGATACACCCTGTGGTTCAACGGCGAGTTGATTGGGCACGGTCCGATACGCGCCTTCTATGGGCAGTGGTACTACGACCTGCACGACCTGACCCAGTATGCGCACGAGGGGCTGAACGCGATTGCGGTGTTGGTGCATCATCTCGGCATCGGCACATTTCAGAACGACTATATGCGGGGTAGGGGTCGCGGTGGGCTGATTGCGCAGGTCGAGTGCGACGGCAAGGTGGTAGCCGCTTCCGACGCGAGCTGGTTAAATGTGCCGCATCCGGCGTTCGAGCGCGCGACGGCGCGGATGTCGTGCCAACTGGGGTTTGATGAGCTTTACGACGCCCGACGCGCGATGGGCGACTGGACGCTCCCCCGCTACGACGATTACGAGTGGAACGAGGCGGTCGAGATTGGCGAGGCAGGCTGCGCGCCGTGGGGCGAGCTGCTGCCCCGTCCCATCCCGTTCCTCACGCTGGAGCCGATTCCGCCGAAGGTCATCGAGCGCGTTCGGGTGGTACAGCCGCCGTTGGCTGCTTGGGCGTTTGATCTCAAGCCCTACTTTGCGCCCGACGACCTTTCGGCAAGCCCGCGCGTGCTCTCGGGCCTCGTGGCGACCGAAATCCGCGCCGACGCCCCCTGCACGCTCCACATCGACGATGTGCATCACGGGCTTCTCGAGACGGAGGTGCGTCTCAACGGCGAGGTTGCCCCGCGCGTGGACGGGGTTCACACGCTGCAGTTGCAGGCAGGCTCGAACTTGCTGACCCTCGACGCCTCGCGCTGGTATCACGACTGGTTCCGCTACATCGTCGTCCACGCGCCTGCCGATGCGCCTGTGCAGTTCCTCAACCCTCTGATGGAACGCGCTGATTACCCGTGGATTGTTATCGGACCGTTCGAGGGCGATATAGAGGGCTACGAGCAAACCCGCGACGCCCGCGCCGTGAGCGACCTGCGCCATCACCTCAAGGCGCGCAGTTTCGATCCGATGCACACTGCCCGCGCGCCTGTGTTCGCCCTCACCACGCGATGCACGCCCACCCCTGAAACGCCTCGTGTCGAGCATTCCTACGCTTGTATCCACACCGTCGACGACTACACGGTGGTTCACCCTGCACAGACAGGTGATGTGGAGCTGCGACTCGATTGGCAACGCGAGGTATACGGTTATGTCGAGCTGGAACTTGAAGCGCCTTCGGGTGTGATCATCGACTTTAACGGGTTTGAGTATGTGGATCCTGTCTTCCCCAATCGCGTGCAGTGGACAGTCGGTCTAAACAACACTTTTCGCTACATCACGCGGCGGGGTTGGCAGCGGTTCTTCTGCGTGGTCAAGCGCGGTTTTCGGTACGCCACGCTCACGGTGCGTTTCCCCGACGGTGCGACGGAGCCTGTGCGCCTGCGTCGCGTCACTTGCTTGCACAGCGTCTACCCCTACGAGAATCGCGGCGCGTTTGTCTGCTCCGATCCGCTGCTGAATCAGATTTATGAACTCTCGCGCGAGACGGTGCGCCTGTGCAGCGAGGATACTTTTATTGACTGCCCGACCTACGAGCAGACCTTCTGGGTGGGCGACGCCCGCAACGAGGCGCTCTTCGCCTACACGGGCTTCGGCGATTACGCGCTCGCACGGCGATGCTTGATACTCGCCGCCGAATCGCTTAGGCAATCGCCGCTGGTGGAGAGCCAAGTGCCCAGCGCGTGGCCCAACATCCTCACGGCTTGGTCGCTGCTATGGGCAATCGCCTGCTACGAGCATTACCTCTTCACGGGCGACATGGAGTTCGTGCGCACAGTGTTCCCCTACATCGCGCAGCAGAACCAGACCCTGCACGAACGGTATCTGAACTCGGACGGCTTGCTGGAAATCACGGCGTGGAACATGCTCGACTGGGCGCCGATGGACACGCCGGGCGAGGGCGTAGTGAGCCACCAGAATATGTGGCTGGCGCGCGTGTGGGACGATACAGCCCAGCTCGCCGACGCGCTGGGCGAGCCGAGCTTGGCGACCACTTGGCGTGCGTGGGCGAGCGAGTTGCGCACGGCTATCAACGCGCGCCTGTGGAACGACGCCCAACGCGCCTACACCGACTGCCTCAAGCCTGACGGCGCGCCAAGCCCTGTGTTCAGCGTCCAGACCCAGGTAATCGCGCTGCTGTGCGATGTGCCCACGCCTGAACGACGCGCGATTCTGGAAGGGTATCTTGACGAGCCGCCCGAAGGCTTTGTGCAGATAGGCAGCCCGTTTATGACCGCGTTCCTGCTGGAGACGCTATACAGCCTGAACCGCCGTCAGGCGATTTTGGAGCGTATCCGCGCGGATTGGGGCTACATGCTGGCGATGGGCGCAGTTGCCTGCTGGGAGCAGTTCAAGGGTGAGCGTGTGAGCAGCCCGCTACAGGCGCACACGACCGAGTTCTTCACGCGCAGCCACTGCCATGCGTGGAGCGCCGCGCCTGCCTATTTCCTGCCCATCACGGTGCTGGGCGCTTCGCCGCTTGAGCCGCGCTGGAAACGGTTCGCCCTATCCCCGTTCTTAGGCGACCTACACTGGGCGTATGGCATGCTACCCCTGCCCGACGGCGTGCTACGATTCGCGCTGGAGCAGTCCGACGGGAGCGTGCGCGGGCACATCACCGTGCCCGAGGGCTACACTGCCGTGCTGGGAGAAACAGAGTACGGCGCAGGCGAGCATCGGATCGGTTAGGTACCTGCAATCCCCCACTCAGGGCAGAACGCCCGCCACTGGCAGCCCTGTGGTCGCGTCCAGTCCGAACATCAGGTTCATGTTCTGAATGGCTTGCCCTGCCGCGCCTTTGACAAGGTTGTCAATTACGCTGATAATCACAGCCGTTTGCGTGCGTGTGTCGACGGTCAGCCCGATGTCGCATCGGTTGGAGCCGTACACTTCGCGCGTGGCGGGGTATTCACCCAGTGGACGCACGATGACAAACGGCTGACGGGCGTAGTAATCGGCATAGAGCGCGTGTAGGTGCTCCGCGCGGATTGGCTGCGTTAGTGGGACATAGGCGGTGCAGAGGATACCGCGCGTCATCGGAACGAGGTGGGGCGTGAAGCGCACGCGTACCGACTGCCCGCACTGTTGGCTAAGCGTTTGCTCGATTTCGGGTGTGTGGCGGTGTCGCTCCACACCGTAGGCTTTGAAGTTCTCGTTCAGCTCGGAGAATAGGTACTCCACGCTAATACGCGACCTGCCTGCGCCCGACACACCCGACTTGGCATCGATGATGATGCGCTGAGGGTCTGCCAGCCCTGCCTGCATCAGGGGCGCGAGCGCCAGCCCCGCCGCGGTGGGGTAGCAGCCGGGGGTTGCAATCAGTCGCGCTTTGCCATAGGCGTCGGCAGGCGTGAGCTCGGGCAGCCCATACAACGCCTCCTGCAGCAGTTCGGGGGCCCTGTGGGGCTTGCCGTACCATTCGGCGAAGACCGTAGGGCTTTTGAGGCGGAAATCGGCGGAGAGGTCGATCACCTTCAGCCCGCGCGTCAAGAGCTGGGGCGCATGTTCCATCGCGAAGCCCGTTTCACCAGCCAGAAAGACAACCTCGCACTGAGCCGCGAGCGCATCGGGGTCATAGCCGCTCAGCGTCGGCAGCGACAGTCCCTGCAGATGAGGCAACACAGTTGCGATGGGCTTGCCCGCCTCCGAGCGCGAGACCAGCGCGGTAATCTGCACGCGCGGATGCACACTCAGCAGGCGCACCAGCTCGCCGCCTGTGTAGCCTGTCGCGCCGACGACGCCGATGCGTATCATACCGACTCGCTCATCGGGTAGCGCAGCAGCGCGCTCACGCCTTGAATCTGCGCGCGCGCGTCGCCATGCACCGCCTCCACCTGTGCGCCCTGCTCCAACGCACGCTCCAGCACAGTGTCCACAATATCAGGCATCTTCCACACGGAGACCGTGCCTTCAGGCGCGGCGTTGGGGTCGACGCCAATCAGTTTCGAGGGGTAGAACACGGCGCCTGGATGCGTGAACTCCGAGTCGTAGAGTAGCACCCGCACATTGCCCCACTCTAAGGCGCGTAGCACGGCGGGCAGTCCGATGGCTTTCAGCGCGGGCGTAGCCTCGTTCAGGGCGTTGAGCAAGCCCGACTCGCCTTCCAAGTCCAACGCAATCAGCCGATCCAGCACGCGCTCATAGATTTGGTTGATGGGCATCTTGTCGTGCGCCTGAATCCTGCCAGCGTAAGCGCGTCGCACATAGTCGTGCAGGTAGTTCGGGAATGCGTTGGCGAGTTCGTCGGGCGCCGCGATGATGAGTCGGTCGAACGGGTGAGCGCGGCGCAGCTCGCGGACGGTCTCGGCGATTGTGCGCAGGTGCTGGTGTTGCTCGTGCTGTTTGAGCATCTGAATATTGCGTTCGCCGACGCCGTGCTGCGCCGTGATGCCGCTGGGCGTGCGCACGCCGTGAACCCCCGGAGGCTGGACCTCGCGGTCACTGATGAAGCTGAACGCATCCAGCGACTGGATCCCGTGAAGATCCACTTGGTAGAAGTAGGCGTCGCGGTTGTCGAACACGGCGACAAGGTTCACGCCGAAGTCGGCTTCGACGGCGAAGAGGCGGCGCACATAGGGCGTCTGGTCGACGACCAGCGTGTTGCGCTCCACATAGGGCAGCAGCACGGTTTGGAACAGCCCCTCGCCCGAGCAGGCGAACGCCGCGAGGCCGCGCACTGGTAGCGAGTTCTCGCCCAGCAGGTGCGATGGCTCCTCGATATATGCCTCCAGCTGTTGGAAATCCTGACGCACCGACTCGCGCGCCTGTGCCGACATCGGATGGTCGTCGAGCCAGTGGCTAAGTTGGTTCATTAGAGTTTTGAGGCGCGTGCGATACATCGGCGGGCGCGCCGCACGCTCCTCAGGCGCTAAACTCAGGTACAGACTCGTCGTTAGGTATCGCTCCGACTGAAAGTTTTTGAGCGTTTCTAATGTGTTCTGCATCTCTTAACCTCCATACTCCGTCTCCGCCCGCCCCCGTATAGGATACCCGAAGTTGCGGGTTCAGCCGAGTTTATCGAGCCATGCGCGGCTTTGGGCATCGAGCGCGTCGATGTCGCGAATTTCGTAGCGGCTGCCGTCGATGGCCACGATGAGGTAGCGCACGGGCGAGAGTTCGTGTACATTGTCGCGCCAGTTGCGCACATAGAACACGCGCTTGCCGCGGTCGGTCTCCACTTCCCAGCGGTGTTGCCCGTACTCTTCGGTAAGGGCGTGGATTTTCGTGATGGTGGGGATGAAGTAGCGACGGTCTAACTCCTCTTCCAAGATTTGCCGTGAGGGTTCGGGCATACCTTCCAGCGTGCGGAACATCCCCACCTCGACGAGTTTGTCGCGTTCCTCGCGTCTGAGCACACTCACATAGCCCTGCGCGTGGGAGAGGGGGAACGCGCGCGCGAACTGCACATCTTCGTACACTTCACCGTTGGGCAGGCGGATACGCACCGCCACGCTGTCGGGCATGCGCTCAATCACGACGGCGGTGGGGTCTAACCAGCGAATGTTGAGGTTGGGAGTCATCGTGCGCCTCGTTAGGGGATATGCAGGACGATTTTGCCGAAGAAGTCGCGGCGCTCCAGTTTCTCGTGGGCGGCGCGCGCTTCGCGCAGGTCGAACACAGAGTCGACGATGGGCTGCAGCCTGCCCGAAATCATGTGAGGCAACAGCTGCTGCAGCTCGGCGCGTGTGCCGATGTAGGTTCCCAGAATCTCCAGCTCGCGGCTGAACACATAGCGGATATCGAACTGTGCTGCGCCGCCAGTGGTCGCGCCACAGGTGACCAGTCGTCCCCCCTTGTTGAGCATGCGGATGCAGGCGTCGAACACCGCTTGCCCAACATGCTCGAATACCACATCCACGCCCTCGCCTCCGGTGGCGGCGCGCACTTGCTTGTGCCATTCGGGGTCGCTGTGGTTGACGGTGAAGTCCGCGCCGAGTGCGCGGCATCGCTCCAGTTTCGCCTCGTTGCCGGCGGTAGCAATCACCAGTGCGCCGCGCAGTTTCGCGATTTGGATAGCCGCGCTGCCCACGCCGCTGCCGCCACCCATCACCAGCACCCATTCGCCCGGTTGCAGGCGGGCTTTGGTCATCAGCATATGCCACGCGGTCAGGAATACCAGCGGGAACGCCGCCGCCTCCTCGAAACTCAGGTTCGTCGGCTTAGGGAGCAGGTTGCGTTCGGGCACGACGATATACTCCGCGTAGCCGCCTGCACAATGTGCGCCTATCACCTGCACCTCCTGACACAGATTCTCGCGCCCCATCTTGCAGAATCGGCACTTGCCACACGACACGATCGGATACAGAATCACCGTGTCGCCTACGCCCCAGCCGCCCACGCCTTCGCCTACCTCCGCCACTTCACCTGCGATGTCGCTGCCCAAGATGTGCGGCAGGGGCGTCTTGTAAGCGGGGATGCCGTTGCGCACCCAGAGGTCTAAGTGGTTCAGGGCGCACGCACGCACACGCACCTTCACTTCGCCTGCGCCCACCTCAGGTTCAGGCGCGCTCTCCTCGTAAATCAGTTGCTCCGCGCCGCCAAACGCATGGATACGAACCGCTCGCATATATAGATAGTACCTAAATCAAACTGTTGTCGCCATCCCACGCCCCATGTCCGCCAGCATATCCGCGAACATCTGCGTCACTCCGAAGATACCGATAGTGAGCAGCAGCTCGTGGCGGTGCAAAGTCAGTAGCAGTGCATCACTATTGGTCTTGGACATTTTGTTCCGATTTAATAACGCTGTCTGGATGAGTTTTCAGTGTTATTTCAATTCTTTGCGGTGTTTGTTTCGCCAGTTGGTCTATATACGACCTGCCAAGAGGAACAATTTTCCACTCAACGATATATGGAAATGCCACTCGCTGCTCACTTAGATTCCCTGGTAGTATGAACGCTTCTACAAGTCTCTTTCTGAACGAGTCATTTTCGGAAGATGTCTTATCTGTTATAGGCTTATACCTCTCTATTAGCAAATTCTGCGTGTACGCGAACGAGTGCATTCGCTGAGTTTCCGTATCATATACTTTAATTACTTTTTTACCTGAAAACATATGCTCTATACCTTCGATGTAGACAGTGCCAGGAA
>JARJMV020000012.1 GCA_029335935.2 bacterium | reverse complement strand
TCAACACCCTCAACTTGACCACGCGCGCGCCGCTCAATCCCCCCGTGCAGACCGTGCAGGTGATTGTGGAAGCGGCACGGCGTGGGCAGGTGCGACTCTATGCGCTGGAAATCCTCGCGACCGATCGGGATGAAGACCGCGACGGCGTCGGGGACGGCGTGGAACGCTTACTGGGCGCGCCGGCGAACGCCCTGCGTCCGACCGTTCCCGCCGTGCCTCGCAGCTGCTACCAAACGGGCGCGGACTATAGCCCCCGACTGGATTTGGCGACCGACGCCGTGATTGTTCACAGTTTAGACCCCGCGCGTTTGACGCTGTGGAAAGCACGCGGCTATCCTGTCTTTGCGATGGGCGCGTTCCGCGATTACCTGCCCTATGTGGAGGCGCACCCACACGCCGTGCAACGCCGACAAGACGGCGAGCCGCTGAGCATCGAGGGTAGCTTCTACCTGACGCCCACGCCCGAACGCACCGAGATGCTCATTCGGCAGTACCTGCAGGCGTTGGATGCAGGCGCGGACGCCGTGTGCCCTGAAGAGCCTGAATACTGGGCAGACGCTGGTTACGAGGAGGCGTTCCGTGCGCTCTATGAGGCGCGGCTCGGACGCCCTTGGCAGCCCCCTCACGAATCGCACGACGCCCGCTGGCGCGCCGACCGCCTGAAAGCGCAACTGATGAGCGAAGCCGTCCACGCCATCCTCAACGCCGCGCGCGCCTACAAACCCAGCGCGAAGCGCATGGTCGCTCTGCATAGCCCGCTCAACTACGCCCTGTGGCGCATCTGCCTGATGCACCACGCGCTGATTTACGAGAACAACGCGCCCGTAGATGAAATCATCGGGCAGGTCTGGTCCGACACGGTGCGCACGCCGATCCCCTACGACGGCGAGTACCAAGCCGAGCCGTTCGCCACCGCGTATCTGGAGTATGCCTCGCTGGCAGGGCTGACGCAAGGGTCGGGCAAGCGGCTCTGGTTCCTGTGCGACCCGCTGAGCGACACGCCGAACCGTCCGATAGCCGAGCATCAGCAGTTCTACTTCAACACGCTGGTCGCTGCGCTGATGTTCCCTGAGGCGACGGGCTACGAGGTATTGCCTTGGCCGGAGCGGATTTTCGGCAGCGTACCCGCCGAGTATGCGACGGTGGTTCTCAGCGCGGCGCGCGCGTGCGAGGCGATTGCGCAGCAGCCGTCGGTGACGCTGGACGCAGGCGTCGAGGGGATCGGCATGCTCTTCAGCGACTCGATGAGCGTGATGCGCGGCGCGCCTGAGCTTGCCCCTGTCGAGGATATGATGACGCTGGGCGCGTCGCTGGTGAACGCGGGCGTGCCTGTGAGCATGCACTCGCTGCAGCGACTGCCCGAACAGCCCCTACCGCGCTCCCTGCGGATGCTCATTTGGACGCCTGAGAGCGTGAAACCCATGCGTGAGGCGGAACACCGTGCGCTCGCCGAGTGGGTGCAGGCAGGCGGCTGGCTGACGATTGTGGGCGGCGCGAACGGCTACGACACCCTACCCGACGCGCCGTGGCGACAGGCAGGCGCGCCCACGCCCATCCACTGGCTGATGCAGACACTGGGCAAACCGATCGACCTGCAGTCCATCCCGCCCGAACCTGCGCCTGCCGACGCTTGGCGCACGCTCGGCGTTCACGGCGTGGAACCTGCGCAAGGCGTCTTCAACCGACGCTGGGTGGATATCGACCTGCGCGAGTTCGCAGGTCAGACGGTTTATGTCAAGTTCAGCGACAGCCGTCCCGACACGGGTTGGGGCGCGCTGCTGCGTCAGGCGCGTCTGGAGGCGGACGGTAAAGCCATCGCCGCGTTCTATACAGGCTCGACTGCCGAGAGCCTCTTCCTGCACGCCCACCACAAGAGCCGTCTGAACGCCAACGGCGAGCGGTTCGCCGACTACGATGCGTGGTTCGTGTATCGGTTTCCCCTGCCACAGGCGCGCTCGATAGTGTTGCGACTGGAGCTGGCGCAAGAGTGGCAGTTGCAGCTCAGCACGCAGCCGCCCTATCGGGAGCATCAGGCGCTGCCCGTGCGCTCCGATTTGCCGCGTATCAGCCTGCGCGACGATGAGATGCTCACGCGCTACGAGTTGCCCGACGCGGAGCCGTTTTACACTTATGAGGGCGCGCCTGTGGGCGTCAGCGTGCGCGTGGGGCGCGGCGGCGTCGCGCTGCTGGGCGTGTCGGGCAGGGCGTTCGGCAACACGCAAGGCGGCGCACGCGACTGGCGCACCATCGTGCAGTACCTGTGTGGGCTAGCGAACCTCCGCTATCGCGAACGCGCCCGAATCGTGGCGCGTCGGGGCGACTGGGTCGCCGCCTACGGCACTTACCGCGCCATCGCCCTGCGTGGAACCTACTTGGACGCGCTGGACCCGCGCCTGCCTATCCTCACCGACCCCGCCCTGACGCCTCGAACCCCACGCCTGCTGCTGCAAGTGGACAATCGCCTACGCAGCGCCGGCTTACTCCACACCAACGCGCAGACGCTGCTGCGCCACGAGACGGGTGGGCAACTCGCCTACCTGGTACGCGGCCCCGAAGGGGTGAACGGCGTGGCGCGGTTCAGCCTGCGCAATCTCAAGGGTCAAGCGAGCCTCACTGATACTCTGGGCAATCCGCTGCCGCTGAACGCCGAACGCGAGGGCGCAACCCTGCTCGTGCGCTGGAATCTGCACCCCGACGCGCAAATCCTCACAGTGCGGTAGTAGACGCTTGCACCCGATTGCGCAGCACGCCGATGCCCTCCGCCTCAAGCTCGACCACATCGCCCGGCTGGAGCCACGGGTAGGCTCCGTCGGGGTATTCCAGTAGGCAGCCGCCGCCGACCGTGCCTGAGCCAATCACATCGCCCACCTGCAGGCGCGTATCGCGTGAAGCGTGCGCAATCATCTCGGCGAAAGTCCAATACATCTCGCCTGCGCTGGCGTTAGTAATCTCCTGTCCATTCACGCGGGCGCGTAGGCGCATATCCCAGCGGCTGCCGTGGTCGGGGTCGGGCGTGCGCCAGGCGTCCAGCTCGTCAGGCGTCACTACCCACGGTCCCAGCGAGGTGGCGAAGTCCTTGCCTTTGGCGGGTCCCAGCCCGATGCTCATCTCGCAGCGCTGGATGTCGCGTGCGCTCCAGTCGTTCATCAGCGTGAAGCCTGCGATGGCGGCTTCGGCGTCCGCGAGGCTCCAGTCGCCGCCTGCGCGTCCGATGATGACAGCGAGCTCCAGCTCGAAATCGAGCGCGTCGGTCGCAGCGGGCTTGCGCACAGGCTGCTCGTGCCCCACGAGGCAGGCGGGATTAGAGAAGTAGAAAGCGGGGAACTCGTACCATGCGTCGGGCGGCGCGTCGTAGCCGCGTTTGCGCCGCGCGTTGCGCACATGCGCCTCGAAGGCGTAGAAGTCGCGCAGGCTCGGCGGAACCAGAATCGGCGGGCAGTAGCGCGCGGGCGTGATTGGCTCGCCCAAGCGCGTCAGGCGCGCCGCGCGCTCCGACTCGGGCAGATGGAGCCACTCCAAAAAGTCGCGGCAGCCCACCACACGCCGCCACGAGCCGTCGCGCCAGACCGTTAGACACGGCGGCGCATCAGGAGCGGATTGCACCGTGGCGAAGCGCATCGCTTACTTGCGTATCTCCAGAATGCGTAGGCGCACATCGCCCTTCGGCAGATGGACCGTCACCTCGTCGCCCACCTTGTAGCCAATCAACGCACTGGCGAGCGGGGCTTGGTAAGAAACCTTGTGGTGTTCGGGGTCGGCCTCCGTGGCGCCCACAATCCGAAACTCACGCTGCTCACCCGCGTGGACATCTTCCACCTTCACATACGAGCCGACGCCCACATAATCGGTTGGGATGTCTTGCTCGCGGATAATCGTTGCGCTCTGCAGAATGCCCCGAATCTCTTGGATGCGCGACTCCACATATGCTTGGTCGCTCTTGAGGCTCTCCAGCTCGGTGTCTTCTGCGCTGAACTCGCCATGTTCCTTATGCGCTCGGAACGCCTCGGCGATGCGCATGCGCTCTACCGTCTGCAAACGGCGCAGCTCCGACTCCAGATGCTTGAAGCCTTCCTCTGTCAGATAGATACGGTCGGGTTCAAAGTGCGTCATCGCAATCTCCTCCTCAAAAGGCGATAGGCTGATATGGCTAATACGCAGGTTATTCCACAAAGGTTCCCCTGTGAGACAATTATTATTCGAGGCGCTGGCTGCGATTCCTGCTGCTGCGTTGCAGATAGCAGGAAAGTTCTTGTGTTGTGCGAAACATAGTGTTATTCCGATGAAACTGGTGATTGCGGTGATTCACAATCGGGACAAGGGGCGTGTGGTGGACGCCCTGCTGGAGAGCCAGTTCAAGTTCACGCAGGTCGCCACTACAGGCGGTTTTCTGCGCGAGGGCAACACCACGCTGCTGATAGGCGTCGAGGACGCGCTGCTGGAGGAGCTGCTGCGCCTGCTGGAGCGCAACTGCCGCACGCGCGAGCAGTATGTGAACCCGATGCCGCCCGACGCCGCGCCGATTGGAACCTTCCTGCCGACCCCCATCGCCGTGGAAGTGGGCGGCGCAGTGGTGTTCGTGCTGAATGTGGAGCGATTCGAACGGTTCTGAACCATGCAGGACTCTACGCCCCGAAACCGAACTCTCCTTGCCTGATGACACGGATGGGACTGCTGATGGCAGGGATGGTTCTCGCCGCGCAGGTCGGCATGGCACAGCATCCGCGCCCCGACTTCGAACGGCGCGAGTGGCAATCGCTTAACGGCATCTGGGAGTTCCAGTTTGACCCCAAAGATGAGGGAGTCACCCAAAACTGGCACAGCCTACCCAATCCATACCAGCGCACGCTCCGCGTGCCCTATGCGTGGGAAAGCCAGCGGAGCGGGATTGGCGACACTGATTACAGAGGCGTCGCATGGTATCGCCGCGAGTTCACGGTTCCTGCAGGCTGGCGTGGGCGGCGCGTGTGGCTCTGCTTCGGCGCGGTCGACCACCACGCCGCCGTGTGGGTGAACGGGCAGCGCGTCGGCGAACACGAGGGCGGCTACTCCGAGTTCCGATTCGATATCACTTCCTATGTGCGCTTCGACCGCCCGAACACGCTGTCCGTGCGCGTGGAAGACCACACCGACCGCGAGACGCCGCTCGGCAAGCAAGTGCCCGACTGGTACACCAGCGTCAGCGGCATCTGGCAGACTGTGTGGCTGGAGGCGACAGGTGCAGCGTGCATTCGCTATTTCAAAATCACCTCCCTCGCCGACGAAGCAGGCGTTCCGACAGGCGTGGTGGAGTTTACAGTGGAGCTCGACCGCGAGGCGGTGCGCGAACCGCTACAGCTGGAGCTTCGCGCACGCGACCGCGCCTTCCCCACCCAGCGGTTCGGGGTGCTGGAAACCGAGACCGAGAAGACCTTTCGGCTGATATTGGACAAGCCGCGCCTGTGGACGCCCGACAGCCCCCACCTCTACGCGTTCGAAATGCGCCTGCTCACACCAGACGGCAAGCAGGTCTACGACGCCGTGCAAGGCTACTTCGGCGTACGCGCCGTGCGCTGGGGCAAGTACGGCGACTCCGAATTCAGCTATGTGCTGCTCAACGGCAAACCCATCTACCTGCGCGGCGCGTTAGACCAGTCCTACAATCCCGACGGTCTCTACACCGCGCCCGACGACGAGTTCCTGAAGCGCGATATCGAACTCGCCAAACGCGCGGGGTTCAACATGCTACGCATCCACATCAAAGCCGACGAGCCGCGCAAACTCTACTGGGCAGACAGGCTCGGCATGCTGATACAGGCGGACATCCCGTGCTTTTTCACCCCCTCCGAGCGCGCCCGACGCCTGTTTGAGCAGACCCTGCGCGACCAAATCCGCCGCGACTACAACCACCCCAGCCTCATCCTCTGGACGGTGTTCAACGAGGAGTGGGGCATCGGCAGGCTCTCGGAAGAGAACCGCGCCCACCGCGTCGACTGGACGCTGCAGATGTATCGGCTGGCGAAGGAACTGGACCCCACACGCCTCGTGCAGGACAATACAGGCTGGGCGCATCTGGAGACCGACCTGAACTCGTTCCACTGGTACGGACGCAATGTCGACCTGTTCCGCCATCAGTTTCAGATTGTGAACCGCCAAGAGGTGGGCGTCGGCAAGCGGTGGAACTATATCGACGGGCGCGTGAGCCGCGATGAGCCACTTATTAATAATGAGTACGGCTACCTCGCGGCGTTCGACGGCGACGGCGACTGGTCGTGGGGCGTCCTCGCGCTCACCAACACGCTCCGCAGCATGGACAAACTCGTCGGCTATGTCTACACCGAGCTGACCGACATCGAGTGGGAGCATAACGGCGTCTACAACTACGACCGTACCCCGAAAGAGTTCGGCTTCGACTTCTGGGCGGGCGGGATGAGCGTGCGCGACCTGTTCGCGGAGGACTTTTTGGTAATCGACCTGCCTGCGATTAAGCGCGCCGCGCCGAGCGAGACGGTGGACGCGCCGATTCTGTTCAGCCACTACTCTGGCAGGTTTATGAGCAAGCCGTTCACGCTGTTCTATCGGCTGGAGTATATCGATGCGCTGGGCAATCGTCGGCGGGGGCAGGCGCAGCGCGTGGTGTTTCCCAGAACGCCTGCTTACAAGCTCACCCCACTCACGATTGCGCGCGTGCAGCTGCCCGATGAGCCGTGCTTGGCGACTTTGGTGGTGTGGGCGGAGGATTGGAACGGCGTCCGCATCCACACCAACTACACGCAGTGGCTGGTGGGGCTGGAGCAGCTGCCTGTGTTCGAGTTCAAACGCGGGCGCGTGATTTTGCGTTTTCAGCCGACCGAGTATGTCGCCAGCGCGTTCAACCTGCAAAGCCAGCCCAATAAGCCGATTCGGGGCAAGCACTGGGCGCGCGGGCACGGCGCGGTGGAGTACGCCGTGTCTATTCCTGAAGGCGTGTCGCTAAGCGAGGTGAAACGCATTCGCCTGCGGATGGAGGTAGGCGCGAAAGCAGGACGCGAGAAGGTAGACTGGGCGCTGCGCGTCCACCCCGACGACTACCCCCAAACCGACGGCAAGAAGTACCCCTCGCGCGTGATTGTGGAGATTGCAGGCGAGCGCGTCGCAACTTGGGAGCTGCCCGACGACCCTGCCGACGCGCGGGGCGTGCTGTCGCACTGGGCAGGTATCGAACGCGGCAGCTACGGCTATCTCAAAGAGGCGACGCTAACGCTGAACCCCGTGCTACGCGCCCGAATCCAGCAAGATCGGCAAATTCGCATCCGCCTCATCGTGCCCCCCGACCTGCCCGGCGGAATCGCTCTCTACGGCGCGTCGATGGGATGCTACCCGATGGAGCCGACGGTGATACTGGAGTAAGCACACTACCGCTCCAGATAGCCCATTATCACGCGCACGGCGCGTTCCAAATCGGCTTCGCTTACATGTTCCAGTGTGTCGGTGAGCCAGTGCCAGTTCGGGGGCAGCCCTGGCTCTTGCTCGCACCAGAGCGCAATCGCTCGGTAGCCCCCCAGCAGGAATGGCAGTGCGTCGGTGTATGCGCCGGGTGGGACTGCGCTCGGCTGTAGACGCCATTCAGGATGCTCCGCCGCGAGGCTTGCAAACCGCTGGGTCATCTCAGGATGTGCGCGGGCGCGCGGGAGCATCGCCTCCGCCGTCAAGTAGCGCGGCTCGCCCAAGCCGATGTGGTCTACAATCAGAAACTCGGCATCGCGCAGCAGGTAGCCGTACTCGCGCTCGAAGGCGAACGCGCCGTTCGGTCTGCCCACCTCTTCGCAGCCTGTGAACACGCCCCAGACCTCCGTGTCGGGGAGGGGGTTCTGCGCGAGATGCTCCAGAATATGCAACACCGCAGCGGTTCCTGAGCCGTTGTCGTTCGCGCCCTGCACATAAGGCATCGCCCACTCGCGATGGAGCAGGATGATTATGCCCTGCAGCGCAATCAGCCCGCCCAGGGTCATCGCTGCCCGCGTTAGGGGCGCAAGCCAAGCTGCGCTGAGCAGCGGCGTCAGCGCGAGCGCGACGGCGCATAGGGTGTGCAACGCCAGCGCCCCTGCTTGCAGCTGGAAGTTGCGTCCGAACGCGCGCGCCTGATTCGGATGCCATAGGAGCGTGGCGCGTTGGGTGTCCAAGTGCGCCATCAGCACGACCGTGCGGCGCGGCGTCCGCTGCGCAGGCGCGACGGCTATCAAGTTCGCGCTCGCGCGTTGCGGACACATGCGCGTGGCGTCCCAGCGTCCGCTGACCAAGCCCCAGAACATCGTCATCGCGCCTATACTGAGCATTGCGCCCAACGCCCACGCGCCGCTCGCGTCCTGCCAAGCTAACACGGCAGACGCTGCGAACAGCAGGGAGACCATCAGCCACGGACACGCCAGCGACGACGCGCTTCGGAACGGCTGCTCAAACGCGGTCAGTCCGTGCGCTTGCAATCGTCGGCTGAGGTAGGCGCGCAGGCGCGTCTCGGCGTCGGTCGTGGCAGGACGCGCGCCGAAAGTGTGGATGATTTCAGAGAGGTTCGCGTAGGCAGTAGGCATTGGCTTGGCTCTCGCGCCACATACGCACCAGACGGTTCGGCAGCCACGGCGCGCGCAGGAACAGCGTACCGATGCTGAACGCCCGCGCGCCCATCGCCCACAGCTCTTGCAGGTCGTGCAAGGTATAGATGCCGCCGCCCGCGATTATGGGCAGACGGGTCGCTTGGGTGAGGCGTCGGACAGCTTCGCGCACGAACGGTCGGATAGGCTCGCCCGACACGCCGCCCCCGCCCAGTTGCGCCAGTGGCGAGGGTCGGTCGGGGTAGACCAGTCGCCATGGCACGGCGTTAATCGCGTGAATCGCCTCCGCAACGCCCTCCAGTGCGGTCGCGATTGCCACATACGGCTGGTCGTAGCCCACCTTCACAATTAGTGGGTGTCCTGTCTCAGCCAACGCCTGCGCGACGGCGCGCACATGGGAAACGGCGTCCGCTTCACAGGGCGCCACATTCGGGCAGGAGGCGTTCAGCTCAAGCGCGGTCACCTGCAGGGGCTGCAACTTCCGAGCGAACGCGCGCGCCTCCTCCACGCTTTCAGGATAGACCGAGACCACGATTTGCAGGTTCATCCGACGCATGCGCGGGTAGCCAGTGCGCAGCCACCAGTCGACGCCGGGGTTGGTCAATCCGACAGCGTTGACCGAGCCGCCGCGAATGAGGCGCACGCAGCGCCATGGGGCGTACCAGCGCAGGTTGCCACGACGCGGGTGCAGCGTGAGCGTCTTCACCACAATTGCGAAGTCGTGAGGGTTCAATATGCCTGCCCAGCGCAGGGGGTACTCCCACCACCATCCACGCCCGTCAAACCCCAGCGCACCACTGCCCGTGAGAAACTCTACCTGCTCGCCGTTGGAGAACCGAATCATCATGTGCCCCCTGCGAGCGCGGCGCGAGCGGTCAGCCCTCCTCCACGGGCGAGAAGTAGATGACCGTCACCAAATCCTCCATCGACACAGGGCGGTCGTAGATACGCTCCAGCAGCGCGATGACATCTTCTACCGTGCGGAACTCTGGGTTCTCGCGTTCGATATCGCGCGGGCTGAGATCGGAGATAGGCTTGACTTCCACGCGATCTAGGATCGCGGTGAAGAGCCGCTTGCGCTTGCCAAAGCGCGGTCCCACCGTGACCCACACAATCTGCCCTGCGCTGTATTTGCGCGACTTGTCGCCAAGCCGTATCGTCGCTGTCTTCCGCTGCATCCGCAGCATGTCCTCGTACAAATCCGTGTAGAAGTTGAGCGCGAACATAGATATCATCCCTCTCGGTTATTCCACAGTTTTGATTCGCCCCGTTTTGTCGGTTTCCTGCGCAGTTAGTTTCGAACGACACCTTCGGTGGGGCTGGAAGCAGACGCATAGGGCAGTTTGGGGATACGCCCGGCGCGGTAGGCGAGCCGTCCTGCGGCCACGCCGAGTTTGAACGCCTCTGCCATCGCGATGGGGTCTTGCGCTTTGGCGATGGCGGTGTTGACCAGCACGGCGTCGCAGCCGATTTCGAGGGCGAGCGCGGCTTCGGAGGGCGCGCCCAAGCCTGCATCGACCACCACGGGCACTTGCGCCTGCTCTACGATGATGCGTATCGGCTCCAGTCCGACGGCGAAGCCCTGCCCCGTGCCTATCGGCGCAGCGAGCGGCATCACCGTCGCGCAGCCGATAGCCTCCAGTCGCTTGGCGAGCTCGGGATCTGCGGGGATATAGGGCAGCACCACGAACCCCTCATCCACCAGTATCTGGCACGCTTCGTAAGTGCCGATGGGGTCGGGCAGCAGGTACTTGGGGTCGGGCACGACCTCCACCTTAATCCAGTCGCTCAGCCCCATTGCGCGGGCAAGCCGTGCCACGCGTACCGCCTCCTCCGCCGTGCGGCAACCAGCGGTGTTGGGCAATATCTGGTAGCGGCTCCAGTCGATATCGTCCAGAATCGAGCGTTTGGGCGCGTCGAGGTCGATCCGGCGCAGCGCGACGGTGACGATTTCCGCGCCTGAGGCTTCAATCGCGCGGCGCATCGTCTCGGCGTCGGGGTACTTGCCCGTGCCTACCATCAGTCGCGAGTGAAACGATTTCCCTGCAATCACCAGCGCATCGTTCATCGACGCGAATTGTACCTAACCGAGCAGAGGGTACACTTTAGAGGCGTGAACGGCTCAGGGTATGCGTTGCCGCAGATGGGCTGCACGGTTTGTGGGGCGGGGTGCGACCCGATGCAGGAACGGTGTCGGCGCTGTGGCGCAGACCCGTTCGCGGGTGTGGGCGAGCGTCTCGGTCCGCTCAGCACACGGCAGCTCTGGCTGGGGTTGGGCTGGCGTGTGCTGGTGGGGCTGCCGCTGCTGGGGTGGCTGTTCTGGAGCGGGCGCGAACGCCTGCCGAACTGGACGGCCCTACCCAACTGGGCGCAGCTGGCACTGGGCATCCTGGGCGCGATGACTGTCGTTGCCATCGTGCGCCAGCTATGGCTCATCTGGCAGGCGGCGCAGGTCGCGCTGGTGCTGACCCCTAACGAAGCGTGGCTGCTCCAGCGGCGCGGCGGACGGGTCTATCTGGAGCGGATGAACTGGTCGGATAGCGCGCCTCCCGACGCGCCGCGCGGCTGGCAGCTGCTGGAAGCCGTAGTGTACCTGGTGCGCATCGTGACACAGGTGGGACTGCAAGCAGTCTCGGTACTGATACTCGAACTCGAAGTCTACGAGATGCGCTTGCGTAGCCGATTCGATCGCACGCGCGTATGGCGCTTGGCGTTGGTACGCGCGCATCATCATCCGAGTTTCACGCTCACCGCGATAGCGCAGTACGCGCTGCCGTATTGGCTGCGCAGTGGGGTCGTGCGCATCGAGCCGGGCTACGAACCCAGCTCCGAGCGTCCATTCCTTGCGGTAGACCTCAGCACGCGCACGCTTCGCGCCTACGCCTTCCGCGAGGTGCGCCTCGACGGCGAAAGCATGCATCGTCCAGCGAGCCACGAGTCGCACAATCCCGACGGTAGCCGTGTGGAGAGCGATTACAGTTTAGAGCCTGAAGCGGCGGCGGTCGAGCGCGCCAAGCGTCAGCGCATCACCGAGTTCACCCTGCCCGCCTACGCCGTGCCCTACGGCGACTATTGGCTCCGCGCGGAGTGGGGCCTCATCAAACGGATCGAGAGCCGTCGCGTCGCCAGCGAGACCGCCACCGCGCTCCAGTAGGCGCGAGCTACTTCGCGTCCACTGCGGAAGTGTAGGGGATGAGCAGCGACACGCGGCGGTTCGAGAAGTGGAACGGGTTCATCGGGTCGCGCAGGCGCGTGTCGGCGTAGCCGCGCACTTCCGCCACCTGCCCTTTCCACAAGCCGCCCGCTTCTAATACGCGCCGCGCCGCGTTCGCACGGTCGCTGGAGAGTTCCCAGTTCGAGTAGCCAGTGCCATAGCGATACGGCTGCGCGTCCGTATGCCCCTCCACAATCACACGATTATCTAACTGGCTGATCCTTTTCGCAATCAGCTCCAAGAGGCGACGCGCGGCGGGCGTGATGGTCGCGCTGCCCGTCTGGAAGAACACCGGCTCCTTGCCCTCCAACAGCTCAATCCGCAACCCCTCCTGAACAAACTCAATCGCTACAAACTCCTTGAGACGCGACAGTTCTGGGATGTTAGAAAGCGCACGCTCCATATATTGCTTGAACGCTTCCAGCTCCTGCTGTTCGGTTTTGCGGTCTTTTTTGAGGACGGTTTTGCCGTCTTTGGCGGCGCGGGGCATGTTGGGGGTGTTCTTGCCGCCAGGAGGGAGCGCGTCGTTGATGGTGAAGATGGCTTCGTTGTTGCGCACGGCTTCCATAAACCCCACAGGGTCGCGGAAGTAGGCAGCGATAGCCGCGCGCGTTTTCGCGTCCATGCCAATCAGCCACATCACCATGAAGAACGCCATCATGGCGGTCACGAAGTCGGCGTAGGCAACCTTCCACGCGCCGCCGTGATGCCCGTGCCCTGCGTTCTTCTTCTTGACGATTCGGATTTCGCCGCTGCCCTCTTTCGCCATCGTTCGCCTCCGTTAGGCGGCTTGCGCGGAGGCGCCGCCGCCCTTCACCGACTCCTCCATCTCTTGGAACGAGGGGCGCACATGGGGTTCGATGCTGCGTCGCGCGAACTCGATACAGGTCAGCGGTGCATCGCCCCGCGCAAAGGCTATCAACGCCTGACGAATACACTGGTAATATTGGGATTCGGCGTGGGCGTTATGCTCCAACGCCGCCGCCAACGGCTGGCACACCCCATATGCCAACAACACGCCCAAGAAAGTCCCCACCAGCGCGGCGGCGACCTTGTGCCCGATGGTTTCAGGTCCCTGATCCAGATAGCCCATCGTAATCACCACGCCCAATACCGCCGCCACGATGCCGAAGCCGGGCATCGCGTCGCCGATTTTGCTCATCGCGTGCGAGGGGCGCATCACCTCTTCGTGATGCTTCTCCAAGTCGGTCTCGGTAAGCTCCGCCAACTCGAACGCGCCCACCGCGCCAGTTAGCACCACCTTCATCGTGTCGCACAGGAAGTCCAGCGCGTGGTGATTGCTCAACAGGAACGGATACTGCTGAAACAGCGAACTCTCGTGGGGCCTCTCCACAGGTGGCTCCAGCGCCAGCAGCCCCTCCTTACGGGCAAGCGTAAACAGCGCAAACAACGCTTGCAGCAGCTCCAGAAAGGTCTCTTTCTTGCTGTAGGGACTGCCCTTGAGCAGTCCCAGCGAGCTTTTGATAATCGCGCTAATCACGCTGGGCGGGTTGGACGCCACCAGCGCGCCCAGCCCTGCGCCCCCGATAATGATAAACTCCGAGATCTGCATCAGTGCCGCGACTTTACCACCGTGCATGATAAAGCCGCCGAACACTGCGCCGAACACTATCACAAACCCGATTAGCGTGGTCATGCCGCCCGATACGCCTCCAACAAAGGTTATTCCACATGGGCACGGGAGTTCCCCGATGGAACTGCTGGGGCTGTGTAGCTTGGCGTCGGCATCTGCCCACCAGGGCATCTATGGCACGAGGTTCCCCATTTGCCTCAACTTTGAGCATGTAAGAGTCTCGTAAGACCCTATCCGTATAATACGGCTGCACGCTTCCGACTGGCGTGCGAAGGAGATAAGAGATGCTCAAACGATTACAGTTTTTCGGGCTAAGCGCGATTCTTGCCGTGACATCGCTCAGCGCCGCGGGGGCGCAAGGTGTTTCGCCAGCGTTCACTTATCAGGGTTCGCTCCGTCAGGGCGGGAACCCTGTCACCAACCCGTCCCAACAGATGACGTTTCGTATCTATAGTGCCCTAACGGGCGGCACGCTCCTGTGGAACTCTGGGGCGATTACGGTGAATGTGCAGAACGGGCTGTTCACGGTGCAGTTGAACGCCCCTGCGACTGTGTGGACAGGCGCGGATCGCTTCTTGGAGATACAGGTCGGTTCCACCACGCTTTCGCCCCGCGTGCGGATTAACCCGACTCCGTATGCCAACACCGCGACGCTGCTCAATATGTTCCAAACGGGCACTACCAACCCCGACCGCATGGTGATTACCCACTCGCCCGATTACACGGACTGGGGCTTGCAGTACCGAGACTCCGACGACACCTTCCACTTCGTGGGAGGCGGCGCCTCGCGGTTCCGTGTGGGATTATTCGACGGGCGCGTCGAGATTCCCGGCACGCTGCGTATCCCTACAGGCGCAGCGGTAGGGCGCGTGCTGACCAGCAACGCGAGCGGCGACGCACTTTGGCAAGACCTGCCCGCAAGCGCGAGCGTGTGGACGGTGAGCGGCAACAACATCTACAACTCGAACACGGGTAATGTGGGCATAGGGACCACATCACCGTCCTACTTGCTCGATGTGCGCGGCGACCGCAATAGCCGCCTAATGAACATTATCAATACCAACACAGGCGGTTCCGCCGACGGGCTGTACATCACGGTTTCAGGTTCCACAGGCTGGGGGCTGAACAGCACAGCCAATGGCTCGGACGGTGTTGCCGTGCGTGCGGCGGCATCGGGGGCGAACGCCTGGGCAGGTTTCTTCATCGGGCGTGGGCATTTTTCAGGGAATGTCGGCATCGGTACATCGACCCTGATGAGCGCTCGCCTCAATGTGGCGACCGACAGCACGACTAACAACGCCACGCTACGCCTGCACGAGAGTGCGAATGACTTCGCCCGATTAGAGTTCACGAACACCAACACTGCCCGCAAGTGGCACATCGCAGGTCTGATTGGCACCGCCGTCGCCAACGACCGCCTCAACTTCTGGAACACCAGCGCAGGCGACATCATGAGCATCCGCGGCGACGGCACTGTGGCGGTGCAGGTGCTGGAAATCACAGGCGCAGACCTCGCCGAGAAGTTCCCCACTACCGATGAGGTAGAACCCGGCGCGGTCGTGGAGATCGACCCCGACAATCCTGGGCATCTGCGCAAGGCGCAGGGCGCGTACAATCGGCGCGTGGTAGGCGTGGTTGCAGGCGCGAACGGGCTGTCCAAAGGCATCGTGCTGGGCAACTTGGAAGGCAGTGAGAACCACACCCCGATCGCGATGAGCGGGCGCGTGTGGGTCTACGCCGACGCCACCGAACGCGCGATTGAACCCGGCGACTTCCTGACCACTGCCGACGCGCCCGGCTACGCGATGGCCGCCGACGACCTCCCTCAAGCGCAGGGCGCCATCATCGGCAAAGCCATGACCCGCCTGGAGAAAGGCAAGACGGGCATGGTGCTGGAGCTGGTCAATCTGCAATAAGGAGGCGATGATGAAACGCTACTGGCTTATCGGATGTTTTGCCCTACTGATGGGCGTTACGATGGCGCAGGGGGGCGACGCGCCGTTCCTTGATGGGGCGATGCGTCCCGAATCGCAGACCCCTGCGCCCCAGCAGCCGCCCACGCTGATTGCGCCGCAGGCGAAACCGACACGCATCGCGCTACCGCCCACCCAGCCGCCTTATCGCGGCAACCCTTCCCAAAGCGAAAGCACAGCGCAGCCGATGCTGAAGGTTGGCTACTCGCTGGATGCGCCCCCGAACTTGATGGCTCGCGCACAGTGGCAGCGGGTGAAGCTGTCCAACCGCGAGGGAGGAGACCCTGTCGCAGGTTGGGTCGCTCACCTGCAGCTGCACTCGCCGAACGCGGTAGGGCTACGCCTCCAGTTTCAAGGGAAATCGCACCCCGACATTCAGATACATATCTACCAGCCCAACGGAGACGCCGTGCTGTCAGCCCATGTCTACCCCGACGAAGAAGGCTATTGGTGGGCGCCCACCCTTTGGAACAGCGACACCCTCGGCGTCGAAGTCTTCGTGCCTGAGTGGGTCAACACGCAGCTTGTCCCCGAAATCTCAGCAATCGGCTATATGTACGCAGGGATAGAACCCGATTTTTCACCCGCCGAACTGGGATGCCACGTTGATGTGACCTGCTACCCTGCCCCCAACGACACCAAGCGCGCCGTCGCGCGTATCCTCTTTCCTGAAGGAGCGAACTGGTACCTCTGTACGGGTCAGCTGCTCAATCGCGTGGGTAGTGACCTTGCTCCCATCTTTATGACCGCCCAGCACTGCATCAGTACGCAGGCTTCGGCTCACGGGATGGAAGCCTACTGGTTCTACCAAACAGCGATCTGCAACGGCGCGCCCCCTGCTCTGAATTCTGTCCCTCGCACGCAAGGCGCTCTGCTGATCAAACAACATTACAGTTCCGATTGGACCTTGCTGGGATTATATGAGCCGCCCGTCGGCGATTTCTATCTCGGCTGGGACACGAACAATTGGTCGTCGGGCAACAGCGGAAGCGCGATCCATCATCCTGGAGGCGCTTTCAAGCGCATAACTTTCTTCACCACCGACGGTACTGGTACGGGTTGTGACCGACAGTTTTGGTTATCGCAAGTGTATGTCGGCAACGGCACAATCGAGGGCGGTTCGTCGGGATCTGCGGGATTGGACAGCAATTTCCGCGTGCGCGGCAGTTGTTCTTGTGCGGAGACAGCGGGGAACGACCCCTTCGGCAACCCAATCTGGAAGTGTCCTACCGCCTCCGACCCTGTCTGGGTCGGTTGGGGACGGATGGATTTGGCGTTCCCGAACATACGCTGGTACATCTACGAAATGGCGAACCCGACCTTTGTGAACCGTGCGGTCAGTGGCGACCCGAATAATCGAGGCGACACGGAGCGTGGAACCTCTGCCAATCCGTTCAACACCGTCTACGAGGGCACTTTCTGTGTACCCACGAGCGGCACGGTGCGCATCGTGCCTGGCAACTACAACGAACGGTTCCGTGTGTGGCGTGCCATGCGATTGGAGCGCAGCGGCGCTTCAGGCATCGTGCGCATCGGCGCACCCTAACCTCACCCATACCCCCCTCTCCCCCCGTGCGGGAGAGGGGAGAAACACACTCTGAAGGAGGTATAGAATGAGCAAACTCTTGCAGTTGATGGCTATCGCAGCTGTTGCGCTTATGATCTGCGCAAACGCCCAATCGGGCGGCGGATACGACCTGACCTGGTGGACCCTCGACAGCGGCGGCGTCACTTTCGCCACCGGCGGCAGCTTCGATCTCGGCGGCACAGTCGGTCAGCCCGACGCAAGCAACGCGCTCACAGGCGGCGCGTTCAGCCTGACAGGGGGATTCTGGCTTATGCCTGCCTGTATCGCCACCAACGGCGATGTGGACGGTAGCGGCTGCGTGGACGATGCAGACCTGCTCGGTGTGCTGTTCAACTTCGGCGCAACAGGCGCGAACCCGGCCGATGTGAACTGCGACCGTCAGGTGGACGACGCCGACCTGCTGATAGTGCTGTTCAACTTCGGCAGCGGGTGCTAACGCGGCTGCCCCTGACCAACCCCTTGCACGGTTCCCCCTCATGGCAGGGGGGAACCTGCAGGATGAACAGCTGAAAACAGACTGGGACTTAGCATCACCGTTCCCGCCCACGAAATCCAAACCCGTAGCGCCAGCGTCCACGCCAGCGAAATGCGCTGGTGCGACGCCATTCTTGGCGTCGC
>JARJMV020000272.1 GCA_029335935.2 bacterium | reverse complement strand
AGGGGGGCGCAGTGGTCTGGGTTGCGCCTGCGCCGCCGCGCGGTCCGCCAGGCGCGCCCAATCCGCCGGGCGCTTCAGGACCGCCAGGCGCGCCGAACCCGCCGGGGTCGCCCGGGGGCGGCGGCGCGCCGATGCCCCCGCCGCCAACTGCGCCGCCCGCTGCGCCACCACCTGCAAAGCGCAAAGTGAAGCGCACCACTTTGTCGGGCGCGTTCAGGTCGCTGCGTAAATCGATCGGGTTGCCAAACACCATCCAGCCTCCCGACAGCATCCCGCGCGTGAGTATCTTGACCGAGCGGCTGCCAACGAAGGTCGTCTCCGTGCTGTCCTCAATCGTGCCTGCGCCCCAACTCCGCAGGGTTAACCCCGACTCCGCCGCGGGCTGACCCGCATACAGCGTGACATCCGACCATGCCATGCAGAGCAGCCCCGCCGCCCAAACGCTTGCCACACCTATCGGTTTGCGAATCTTCATAGTCTCTCCCACACTGGTGCATAGGCGCGTAAGACCGTATGCGACGCTGTGATTCTACCCGATTTGGTACACTCCTGCTATGCGATTAGACGCGCCGCTATCGGGCGAGAGCGCGCTGATAGAGCGTATTGCCGCGCGTTGCGTGCTGCCCACGCACTCAGGTGCGGTTTCGCTCGTGCGCGGCATCGGCGACGACACGGCGGTCTTGCAAGTAGGCGAGCAGACGCTGTTGTGGACAGCAGATATGCTCGTCGAGGGCGTCCACTTCCGCTTGGACTGGATTGACCCCGCCTCGTTGGGCTGGAAGGCGTTGGCAGTGAACCTGAGCGATATCGCGGCGATGGGGGGCGTGCCCGTCGGGGCGTTGCTCTCGATTGCGCTGCCGCCCGAACGCACGGGCGACTGGCTCGAGGCGTTCCTAAATGGCTTTTTGGAGTGCGCCCATGCTTACGACGCCGCGCTGATTGGGGGGGATACCAATCGCGCCGAGCAGGTTGCGGTTGATGTTTCGGTGTTGGGGCGTGTGGCAGGCGCGCCCGTGACGCGCGACGGCGCAGCCGTGGGCGATTGGCTCATGGTCACGGGCGCTCTGGGCGGCTCGCGCGCTGGGCTGGAAGCGCTCTTGGAGGGCGCATGGGACACGGTAGACCTCACGCCACACTTCCGCCCAGCGCCGCGCCTGCAGGCGGGTGCGCTCGCGCAGGCGCAGGGGGCAACTGCGATGATGGATCTCAGCGACGGACTCGCTGCCGACTTACCTAAGTTGCTGCGTGCGTCGGGTAAGGGCGCAATCGTGTACGCGGAGCGCGTGCCTATACATCCCGTCGCGCAGCGGTGGACGCAGGCGCGCGGGTTAGACCCTCTATCGTTCGCTATCGCGGGCGGTGAAGACTATGAGCTGCTGCTGGCTGCGCCGCCTGCGGTGGGGCAACGCCTGCTGGAGCAGGCTCCCGAAGCGACGGGCGCGCCGCTCAGTGTCATCGGGGAGGTGATTGCCGAACCTGAGCTGTGGCTCCAGTACCCCGACGGTCGGCGCGAGTCGTTTGCGAGAATGGGCTGGGATCACTTCGCCGAGTGAAGCTCGGCTTGCACAGGCGCGGGCGGCTGCGCAATCACCTGCCGCGCGGCGGTACGCGCGGCGTCGGTCAGACCTGCAGGCAGCGCGCCCAGCCCAATCAGCCCAATCGCGCAGGTGAGCAGGCATATCGCCATCGGTGCGGGCACGCGCCACGGCGTTGTAGGCTCGCGCGGCTCCGCATATATACTGAAGGTCAGGCGCAGGTAGTACGCCGCGCCCATCACGCTGGTCAGCGCCAGTGCCAGCGCGAGTATCATCTGGTTCGCTTCAATCGCGGCAAGGAACAGATACCACTTACCCCAGAACCCTGCGGTGGGCGGCGCGCCTGCCATCGAGAGCATCAGAATCGCCATCGCGTGCGCAGCGAGCGGACTACGCCGATACAAGCCCTGCAGCGCATCGATGGTCGTTGCGTCGCCCGCGCGCGCCATCAGCGTCAGCACGCCGAACGCGCCGACCGTCATCAGGCTATAGGCGACCAGGTAGTAAATCATCCCTGTCGTGCCTGTCGCGTTCGCAGCGACCAGCCCGACCGTGAGGTAGCCTGCGTGCGCGATGCTGGAATAGGCGAGCATGCGCTTCGCGTCGCGCTGGATGAGCGCGGCGGCGTTGCCCAACACCATCGATAATAAACTCAGCCACCACAGGAGCGCAGTCCACAACTCAGCTGCGGGCGCAGCGCTGCTCGTGAGCCGTATCAGCACGCCGAACGCAGCGACCTTCGCCACTGCCGACATATACGCTGTGGCAATCGTCGGCGCGCCCTGATACACATCGGGCGTCCACGCATGGAACGGCGCCAGCGACGCCTTGAAACCCAGCCCTATCAGCAGCAGCACAAGGCTCGCCGTGAGCAGCGCCGCAGACGCCCCTTCACTCGACTCCCACGCGAGCGGAACCGCCCGTATATCGACGCTGCCCGTCGCCCCGTACATCAGCGCAATCCCATACAGTAGGAACGCCGACGCGAACGCGCCCAGTAAAAAATATTTCAGCGCGGACTCCTCCGAGCGCGCCTCCGCCCGCGACAGCCCCGACAACACATACAGCGCCAGCGAGAGCATCTCCAGCCCGATGAACATCACCATCAAGTTCGTGGTGGTCAGCATCGCCATCGCGCCCGCGCTTGCGAACAGCAACAGCGGATAGAACTCGCCGTAGCGCAATCCGCGCGCCTGTAGATACTCTTCCGAGAAGAGCAAAGTCAAAGCCGTCGCGCCCAGCACCGCCAAACTCAAAATCGCGCCGAGCGAGTCCACCGTGAGCATATCGCCGAAAGTGCTGACCCGCACCTGCCACAGCGAGAGTTGGAAATAGGCGGCGAGGGCTAACCCCAGCAGACCGAGCGCGATGAGCGGCGCACGCTGACCGCGCGGCAGGAATAGCTCCGCTATCAAAGTCGCCAACGCCGTCGCAATCACGACGCCGATGGGCGCAAGCGCGCCCCAAGTGATGTCGGGCTTGACAAACGCTTCCATGCACCCCAAAGTATACCCCTGTTCGCAATTCGCGCGTCTCCTTAGCAGGAGACCCTGCAAAAATGTTGTATAATTAGGTAAAGACCTCGCCCGTTTGTGATCGTAAAGGGAGACTGGGCGTTTACGCCTTGAGGCGCCTCCGCTTTATTCTCTTAGAGACGGCAGAGGACGGCTATGCGATATTTCTGGTTGTGTTGGCTTCTGGCAGGGACTGTTGCTACAGGGTCGGCTCAGCCGCCGCGCACGCCCGATGGCATGCTGTGGGCAGGTACGACCTTCCAACTGCGCGCGATAGCGACCAGCGACACAGGGCAAACGCTCAGCCTCTCGCCCGAGGCGCAAATAACGGTCGGTGTCGTGTCGAACTGGCGCATCGTCCATGAAACCGAGAACGCTCAAACTGTCGCTGGCTCCGAGGGATGGTTCACCTTCGTGGTCGCCAATCGCGGCAACGCAATCGACTGGCTCAACTGGCGGATAAAGTCCAACGAGAGCCGCGACGCAAGTCCGTGGGATTTGATGCTATTTGAGGAGCGCGAAGACGGTTCGGGTTTCTCCAGCGGCGCGCCCCTATCCGATAAGACTTCGCCGTTGGCGCCATGCGAGGCGCGCCGACTCTACCTGCGCGTCCGCCCCCCCAGCAACCGCCTCACCGACGGCGTGTTTGTCGAGTGGATAGGATTGCCCCAACAAAATCCTACAACTATCCACCGCCTTGAATTCGCCGCAGGGACGGAATCAGCTCACAACCTCCATACAACGGCGACTACATGGAACGGTCATACGGTGATAGGCGAGCCCCAGCTAATTCAGGGGCGGCTCTACTGGCTCACTTGGGATAGCCTCATGCTGCGCCTGTACCGCACACCGAACCCGCTCAGCGTCAGTACGCCTTTCAACAACAATATCTCGATGGAGGCGCGTATTCATATGTCAGAACCTACTCACAATACTGTGCTGATGGGCGACCATTGGTATCTACTCACGCGGACAGGGCAGATAGTGTTCTTTTCGTTGGCACAGGCGCAGGGCGGCAGAACCCTGAATGCGTTCGTTCTCGATCTCCCGGAAGGGGTTTCGGTCGACGCAGGTGTACCTCTCACGCGGTTGGGAACTTTCCTCTGTTTCGCCGATCGCCAGAATCGGATTTGGCTGTTCAACCCGACGCACTTCACTTTCACGCAGTTGCCCTACACCTCTAGTCAGCCGATTACCGTGCTTGCTCCCATCGATAATGGCGCGTTGGCGGTCGGGCGCGCCGACGGGCGTGTGGACATCTATCAGGGCGACCGACCGGCACTATCGAATTTGCGCGTTCCGGGTGCAGGGAGTCAAGCGGTGCGATTTTTGGAGCGGCAAGGTCCGCATCTTCTGGTCGCGGCGGGAACGCGCGTCGGGATGTATCACCTCAACACGCGCAAGTGGCACTCGATTTATGTGTTGGAGAGCGCGCCTGTCGCCCCGCCTGCCTATGACGCTCGTACCGACACACTCTATGTGCTGACGCAGCAAGGTTGGCTCCATGGGTATGACCTTGCCAAAGGCGGCTTCAGACCCCTCTATCCCCATCGTCTGTTCAGCGAGCCGAGCGTTGCCCGTGCGACCTTGCACACTCTCACACGCGCCAATCGCGATACAACCTATCTATACCTGCAGGCGCAGCTGAGCGATGGAACCGTCCGCACGATGTTCATCACGGGTGAGCACCCACTGAACCGATTCGTCAACCCACAGATACCGCCAAATGTACCTGTAGGAACTCGGTGGCTCTTCACAGGGGATACCGAGCAAGACCTCGCGCTGTGCTGGGTTGCGTACGGCGCGGGCAGTGAAGCCAATCGCGGCGCGTTTTACGGGTTCCGCCTGCGGTAGGTACAATATGCCTTGATGTGGGCGATAGAGACGCGCCAACTGCGCAAAGTATTCCGACCGCTGCTGGGCGGCAAACCGCTCACAGCGGTCGACAATCTGAACCTGCAAGTGCCTGCAGGAACGGTGTTCGGATTTCTGGGACCCAACGGCGCGGGGAAGACCACGACCATTCAGATCCTGATTGGGAATGTATACCCCACGGCGGGCGAGGCGTTCGTGCTGGGGCATCGCGCAGGCGCGCTGGCAGCCAAACGCAAACTTGGCTTTTTGCCCGAAAAGTTTCAGTTCCACGATTTTCTGACAGCCGAAGAGTTTCTGCGCATGCACGGGCGTCTGGCGAAGATGGACGGCGCAACCCTACGCAAGCGCATCGACGAAGTATTGGAACTTGTGGGGCTGTCCGAGCGACGGCGCAGCAAAATCCGTGAGTTCTCCAAAGGCATGCAGCAGCGCATCGGACTGGCGCAAGCCATCCTGCACGACCCCGACCTCGTGATTCTGGATGAGCCGACCTCCGCATTAGACCCCCTGGGGCGTCGGCGCGTGCGCGAAGTGGTGCAGTATCTCAAAGAGCGCGGCAAGACTGTGTTCCTCAACTCGCACCTGCTGTCGGAAGTGGAGCTGAGTTGCGACCAAGTGGCGATTATCAATAAAGGGCGCGTCGTGAAGCAGGGCGTGCTGGAAGACCTGCTGGTGAACCGTTCCATCGTGAGCATCGAGCTGCAGCAGGCGACGCCGCAGGTGCTGGAAGCGATGGCGAAAGTGGCGCAGCGCGTGCATCTCATCGACGAACGGCGCGTGACAGCAGAGGTCGCCCACGAGGACGATGTGCCCCAGCTGGCGCGCGCGATTATCGAGGCGGGCGGCGCACTGATGGGGCTTCAAGCGCACCGAGAGACGCTGGAAGACTTGTTCATCCAGACGGTGGAGGGCGAGAGCAAGTAGCGATGAGCGTGATTGTGGCGTTAACCTTGAAAGAAGCGATGCGCCGACGCGCGTTTCTGGGCACACTGATTATCCTGATTGGGCTGTACGGACTGACCTTCCTACCCCGCGCCTTCAAAGAGGCGTTCGGCGGCGACCAGCAACAGTTCGAGGTGGGCGTCAACCTCGCGGTGCTGTTCGGCGTGGATATGATTAAGTTCTTCTCGTCGGTGTTGGCGATTCTGCTGTGCGCTGGAGCGATTACCGCCGAGATTGAGCGTGGCTATCTCGCGGCGATATTGCCCCGCCCCATCCACCGTTGGGAGCTTTACTTGGGCAAGTGGCTTGGGGTGATGCTCTTCAGCGCGGCGAACGCCACGCTGTGGACGGCGATGCTGTGGGCGTCGGTCGCGGTGCAGGGCGAGCCGCGCGCCGAGATGTGGCACGCCCTGCCCTATGTGCTGCTCTACCCTGTGCTATAC
>JARJMV020000248.1 GCA_029335935.2 bacterium | reverse complement strand
TGCTCACGATGCCGACCTTTTTCTGAATCAGCTGCAGAATGTGGAGTCGGTCGGCGTCCCAGTTGTATGCGTGGTCGGCGACGGCTGGCGCAGGTTCAATCAAAGGCAGTTGCGCCGTGATGCAGGAGGGTCTCGGCGTGGGGGGCGGCTCGTCGAGTCGCGCCGTGGCGTGCTGCGCAGCGCGCTCGGCGAACACCAACGCCTCCAGCAGCGAGTTGCTTGCCAATCGGTTCGCCCCATGCACGCCCGTGTAGGCGACCTCGCCGCAGGCATAAAGCCGCGGAACCGTCGTGCGCCCCTCCAGGTCGGTCCAGACGCCGCCGCAGGTGTAGTGCGCCGCGGGCACCACAGGAATCGGCTCTTGGGTGATGTCGATGTCGTACTGCAGGCAGGTCTGGTAGATGGTGGGGAATCGGTGCTTGATGAACTCGGCGTTCAGGTGCGTGATGTCGAGGTAGACGCAGGGGTCGCCTGTCTTTTTGAGTTCGGCGTCGATGGCGCGTGCGACGATGTCGCGCGGGGCAAGCTCGGCGCGCGAGTCGTAATCGGGCATGAAGCGGTAGCCGTCGCGCCGTTTGAGGATACCACCCTCGCCGCGCACCGCCTCCGAAATCAGGAACGAGGGCGCCTCCGTGTGATAGAGCTTGGTCGGGTGGAACTGGATGAACTCCATGTTGGCAATGGTCGCCCCCGCCCGCCACGCCATCGCAATCCCGTCGCCGGTGGCGATCGGCGGATTGCTGGTGTGCAGATAGACCTGCCCGCAGCCGCCTGTCGCCAGCATCACCGCACGCGCACGAATCTCGAACAAATCGCCCGTGAGCGTGTCCAGCACCTGCACGCCGACGCACGCGCCATGCTCCATTACTAAATCGAGGGCTTGGTAATGCTCCAGAACGGTGATGTTAGGGGACTTGCGCGCGGCGATGAGCAGCGTGCGCTCGATTTCGTAGCCGGTGTGGTCGGCGGCGTGGATGATGCGGTTGCGTGAATGCCCACCCTCGCGTCCGAGCGCAATCGCGCCCTCCGGAGTGCGGTCGAACTGTGCGCCGAGTTCAATCAGCCAGTGGATGAGGCGCGGTCCGTTGCGCACCAGCACTTCGACGGCTTCTCGGTCGCACAGCCCTGCGCCCGCGATGAGAGTATCTTGGAGGTGCAGCTCCCACGAGTCGTCTGCGCCGATGGCGGCGGCGATGCCGCCCTGCGCGTAGTTGGTGTTCGATTCGGAGCGCTGTTTCTTCGTCAGGATGGCGACCGAGCCGTGGGGCGCGGCGTTCAGCGCGAAGGTCAGCCCCGCAATCCCGCTGCCCAAAACAAGGTGGTCATACTGCATCTTCGCCTCCACGAGACGCCTGACCGTTCATGCACAGCGATTCCTCCACCGCCTGATACGATAGCACGGCGAGTTCCTGCAGGAACGACACATTACGCACATGCACATAGGGCGGCACGCGCAGGATGGTGGGCGCGAAGTTGAGGATGCCCGTGACGCCCGCCTCCACCAGCAGGTCGGCGACTTCTTGGGCAGCGCTGGCAGGTACGGCGATGATGCCCAGCCGCGCGCCAATCGTGGCGTTGATTTCACGGATACGCGCGATGTCTTCAATCACCAAGTCGCCGAACGGTCGCCCGATTTTGACGAAGTTGTTATCGAACACGGCGGCGATGCGCAGGCGGTGCGCTTGGAAGTTGGGGTAGCCCACCAGCGCCGCGCCGATGTTGCCCGCGCCCACCAGCAGAATCGGCTGCTCCGCATCCAAGCGTAGGATGCGCTCAATGCACTGGATTAGCCCCGCCACCGAGTAGCCCACGCCGGGCTTGCCGAACTCGCCGAAGTAAGAAAGGTCTTTGCGGAACTGCGCAGCGTTGATGCCCGAATGTTGCTCCACCTCCTGCGACGATAGGGTCTGAATGCCCGCTTCGTGGGCGTCCAGCAGCACGCGCAGGTAGATGGCTAAGCGTTCTAAGGTCGGAATCGGCACGCGCGTTTCGGTCATAAGCGTTGGGATTGCCCATCGGGTAGGCGTCGGCTGCCCGACGGGGGTTATTGCACTTCCTCGATAAGCGCGAGCGCGTCCTCGAGTTCGAGCCCCTGATTACGGCGCAGGTCTTCGATGCGTTCGCCGATGAGCCGAAGTTTGCGCAGGGCGCGCAGCTCGAGCTGGCGCACGCGCTCGCGCGTGATTTTGAGTTCCGCGCCGACCTCTTCGAGCGTGCGCTGATGCCCGTCGTCGAGTCCGAAGCGCAGGCGCACCACATCGCGCTCGCGCGGCTGCAGCTTCTCCAGAATCATGTCGATTTGCTCGCGCAGGATGAGCCGCGCCGTGACATCTTCAGGCGTTGGCACGATGTCTTGCGACGGGATGAACTCGCCCAGCGTGGCGTTGTCGCGCTCGCCGACAGGGCTTTCGATGGAGATGGGCTCCACCGCCGCGCGTCGGATTTCGCGCACGCGCTCGACGGACATCTTGGTCTCCGCTGCAATCTCCTCGTCGGTCGGCTCGCGTTGCAGGATTTGCTGCAGGCGCAGCTCGGTCTTGATGACTTTGTTAATCAGCTCCGCCACATAGACGGGGATGCGTATCGTGCGGCTGTTGTTGATGACGGCGCGGGCGATAGCGCGTCGGATCCACCAAGTGGCGTAGGTGCTGAATCGGAAGCCGCGCTCGGGGTCGAACTTCTCGACGGCGCGGATTAGCCCCAGATTGCCCTCCTGAATCAGGTCCGCCAGCGAGATGCCGCGCGAGGCGTAGCGCTTGGCGATACTGACCACCAGTCGCAGGTTGGACTCGATGAGGCGTCGCTTGGCTTCTTCAGCTTCTTCGATGCGCACTGCCAGTTCCCAAGTGGGCAGGTTCGCCGCCTTTGCCCAATCTTCGTCGCTGACGCTTTCGGGCGCGATTTTGCGCTTATCGGCGATTTGGCGGCGGATTTTGTAGAGCCGCTCGCCCTCCTGCACCTGTTGTGAGAAGCGAATCTCCTCTTCTGGAGTCAGCAGTTGCGAGCGACGGCTCTGCAGCATCCAGAGCTCGATTTCAACGCTGTCTTCCTCGTGTGGGGTCTCCTCGCCGACGCCGCCCCAGAAGTCGATTTCTTCTTCGCTGCCTAAATCGTCGCTTATATCGAGGCTCCCCAGCCCCAGGTTGGAGAAACCTTCTTCCAGAGTGTCCAGCTCATCCAGCTCGGTGGCGTCCATTTCCAAGCCGAGCGGATCGTCGTAGTAAGCTTCTCGCCCCGCTTTGCTCACGCGAGCCGTTGCCTGCGTATCCATCAGAATATCCATCTCCTCATCTAATACGGGCACTTCGATAACACCTCCTATGAGCATACCGAACCTTGTGAAATCATTCACAAAATCGTCGGTCTCTATTTTTCATATACGGCGTCGTACCTGAGAAACTATACGACTCGCCCGCCGATATGGTTCCGCGCGCTTCACGCGCCGAATCTTAATTAGAGCCCGATTTGGGTTTTTCCTGCTACTGTGCATGGTTCTGCGCCGTATTTCGCGGGGTTTTCACCCACCTGTGGCA